>JAQICW010000438.1 GCA_027858355.1 Desulfobacula sp. | reverse complement strand
TTCCGGTTTAATTCTCCGCCTTGTAAACTCAATGGCAGCAAGGACAATGGCAGCCTTTGCATCTCCAATACCCTTAAATTGTTTCAGGTCTTCAGCGGTCAGCCGGAATCCTTTTTTATCAATCACGGGAATTAATTTTTCAGCAAGGGTCATCACATCCTGGTTTTGCGTACCTTTACCTAGAAGAATTGCTAAAAGCTCCTTATCCATAAGGACTCTGGCACCCTTTGCCAAAAGTTTTTCCCTGGGTCTTTCTTCAGGGGGAATCTGCTGTAATTTTTTTTTCATTCTGAAATTGTCGCCCGTAAACCGTTTTCAATGACCGTAAACGCCATAATATCAAAAATGGCCCCATCCCCCATATATTTCTCATCCCACAATGCTTCATGACGGTTCCGTTCTATATATGCGTCCTGTATCAACCGATCAATTTCTTCCTTGTACGTGTCCCGGATAAAATATTCGTCTTCTCTATGAATGCGGATGGTATTTAAAATCTTTTCATCCTGAATTTTTTCTTCCGTCACTTCCCGAATAATAATGGCTTCATCATCTGATATGGTGAATTCCTTTCGAATCTTATCAATGGCATTCTGGATCGTCACCTTTGTCACTGGTACTCCTGCCCCTTTCCGACCTTTCTTCACCAGCTTTACCGGTCCGCCGCTCCTGACCTCATCAACAAATTCCACATTGGCCTTGATCACCTTTGTTTTCCGAATCTGCTTCATCAGATCGGACACAGACCCTTTTTTGATCAGCTGGGGTCCGACAATCTCAGCAAAAGCAACAAAGGCCGATATATGTGTTGGGTACTGGAAAAACCCTGCCATAAAATAATAAACTTTTACAAATTTTTCAAATCCGCGGATTTTTTGGCAATGCCCACCACCCCTTTTAAATGGGCCAGTTTCTCCATGTCCTTCTTGATATTTTTATCCAGGGATTTCCGATCCGTCAGAATAAAGATCAAATGAATGACTTTTTCATTGGTTCCAGGCCTGAAAAGGCTGTGGAAGCGATCGGCCAGCCAGCAGATGGACAGGGTTTTACCGGACCCAGCTGAATGATGGATCAAATATTTTTTACCCAAATGCCGATTGTCCGCAAAATGAGCATCAAGATCCCGGGACAATTCTTCCACCATCCTGGACTGGTGAAACCGGGGGAAAATGGTAAATGCCGGTTGTTCCGCATGATCGGATTCAGCCTCCTTGAACGGGACGTAAATCAGATCTTGTGGTTGGTATTTTTTTGAAAAAAAGAGCCCTGCACGTTACATCGCTCGCCCTGAACTCAGAACCTGGCAGCCCACATTGCCTCTGCAGGTCCTCTCTTTTGAGGAAGTCGATCCAGCCATATTAATTATCGGTACTCACGAATAAATTTTTAATCATAAAAATTTTTTGCATCCCGCTACTTTTTGATGTATAGTGTTCTACTAAATCTCCCCACTATAATTTGAACTGTTGAATCATAGACTAATAAGGCCTTTAATACTCCTTGAGTTCCATCGCGTATCAATATTCGAAATACACATATAGGTTTGGTGACTTTATGATATTGGCAAGTTATAAGAACTTAATCAAAAATATTTGAGAAGGAGGATCACATGTCTGTTGCCCTGATTAAAAGAGAGCATTACGACAATCCAATCAAATCGGCTATTGAACTTTGTAAAGGGTTTGGGGAATTAAAACCTGATAACAACGTGTTAATTAAACCGAATCTTGTAATGGGTGCTGACAGAAAAATCATGCCCCCATTTGGAAAAGTTACTACGGCCAGCGCTATTGAAGATTTGATTCAAGCATTGTTAGATCATGGTTGCAGAAAGATTACCATCGGTGAAGGTGCTATTTTAAACCCAGAATTTGGATCAGATACTCCTTCCGCCATGAAATTTTCAGGGATTGATAAAATTGGGAAAAAATATGGAATAAAATTGGAAGACTTTGAAACTTCACCATATAAAAAGGTGCAAATTAATGGGCATACTTTTAAAATTGCAACCTCGGCTTTGGAAACTGATTTTTTAGTAAACGTACCAGTATTAAAAACCCATGGCCAAGCTATTGTAAGTTTGGGAATGAAGAATTTGAAAGGGTGTTTGAAATTTTCATCGAAAAAGCACTTCCACAAACGTGGGCCGCTAATGGATCTTATAGCACAGCTCAACACACATATCAGAAGCGACTTGGTTGTCATTGACGGCACCTATGCAATGGACAGAGGCCCTACCATGGGTATTGCTCATCCAATGAATTTAATTGTTGTTGGAACTGATGTTCTTGAAACAGATATGGTTGGAGCAGCCGTATTAGGGAAAGACCCTAAAAAAATACCTCTAATCCAATCGTATAGCAAATTAACAGGCCGAACAATTGATTTAGAATCAATTGAAATCAAGGGAGAATCTATTGAAAACGTTGCTATGGATTTGCCTTGGGAAGGGGATTTTAATAATTGTTTCGAAGATTTTGGATTATCTGGCATTCAGGTTTCCAGTCAACCAGGTGACACTTCGATTTGTTCAGGTTGTTTGGGTAATATGGCATTTGCTAATTTCATGTTCTGTAAGGACAATCCAGGTTTAAATGTCGATAAATTTGAGATCTGTATTGGTAAAGATTCCAGAGCAACCCCTGACGCAAAAGAAGTCATTCTTTTTGGTGATTGTGCAATTAAAAATAACCAGGAAGATACTCGTGCAATTCAAATCGCCGGTTGTCCACCGGATGTGGGGCAGTATTATCCCTTGTTAGTTAAAAAAGCTCTTCCGACAAGCCGTGCTATCCCTTTGCTATTAAAAAGAATGGTCAAAAACTCAATATTTAAGCTGGGATTATATAGAGAAGATTTTGGATTTTGGGACCAATATGAATATCCTAAATTTGATATCAGTCACTATTGATAAAATGAATTGGTTTAAATAGATCTGCTTCTGTTGTATGAAAAAGCCAAAAGAGCCAGTTTAAAATAAAATTTCATGGTATCCAGCAGATATTGATAACCACCTGCAAAGAGTGAGTTTTGTCGATTATGGTTTTCAAAGAACTACACCAATAACGGTGTTGACTTCTTTTGGCAGTAATTAGGGGCACTCGAAATTCGAAGGCAACATAAGTATTCATAGTCCTAATTTTTTTGAGAATAATCCTTATACCATATTTTTGAGGTCATGAAAAATTATATCTATTCTGCAAAAAGTCAACTTAATTACATTGGTACATTAATTATCATCGGGTAGTGATGAAGCCAAAAATCCTCTGAGTATATCAGTTTTTCGAACATAAAACGCAAAAAGCCCTGACCGTTAAAATAACGGTCAGAGCTTTTGCAAGAATAATCTGGCGGCGTTCTACTCCCACACAGTCTCCCATGCAGTACCATCGACGCTAAAGACCAAAACATATAATCAGGCCTTCCGTGTTCGAGATGGGTACGGGGTGTGTCCTCTTTGCCATTGCCACCAGATTAAGATGGTTGGATCCGGAACTTTAGATTGGTATTCGTCTACGTGTTCCATAAATCCTAAAATTTGTTGTAGTAACTATTGCTTAAATATGTTTCGCATTAAAGCGTTCAAACTTAATTGTGGAGGAAGTGGCTAAGCCTCACGACCTATTAGTACCAGTTAGCTGAACATGTTGCCATGCTTACACACCTGGCCTATCAACCTTGTAGTCTTCAAGGGGTCTTTAGTCTATAAATAGATGGGATATCTAATCTTGAAGTTGGCTTCCCGCTTAGATGCTTTCAGCGGTTATCC
>JAQICW010000423.1 GCA_027858355.1 Desulfobacula sp. | reverse complement strand
GGGTTTTCTTTTTCGCTACTATCAATGGGACCCATTCATCTGCCAGAATCGCTGCTGCGTCTCATACGCTTTTAACTCCTAAATGTTTTTCCACCATTTCTGATGGCGTCATAATTGTTTTCACTGAATTCAAATCTTTTTTATCATAAAAAATTATTTTAATTTTCATTGTTTTTGAAAGGGCCAATAATCCTTCCTCATCTTTTTTGATGTCTGCTGTTGCAAAATTAAAAATGCTGTTAACAGACAATCCTTCTTTTTCCAGAACCATCCATAAGAATCGTTCAAGCGCTTTGCAACTTGTTCCCCTGTTGCATCCAATTCCGATACTTAAGACAGGAGGCCTTAAAATTAAAGTTTCACGTGAAACTTCTTGGGTTTTGTATGAACAGAATATTTTCTTGGCCGAATTTTCTATAGAACTTCTATTCGTCCAAAATGGTTTCGGCAGGTCGTTTGTAATGAAGTCAAAAGGGTCAAATAAGCTTACAGACTCTCCCATAAGAAATGCCATGTTAATCAGTTTTATGTTCTGGGGGGTTTCGATAAAAAGGCCTTTGTCTTTTGCAATCAAATCAATGGCCGGCAAGTTATTCGTGTCCGTTGCCGTGGTTATGACAGGTGTGCTGGAAATGATGGCAGCAATTTTTTTTGTAAGTACATTGGCTCCCCCCAGGTGGCCGGATATAAGACTTATGACATAGGTTCCATTGTCATCTATCACCAAAACAGCAGGGTCGATAATTTTTGAATTTAATAAAGGCGCAATGATTCGAACCGCAATTCCGGTAGAAAAAATAAAAACATGTCCTGAAAAGTTATTAAAGTCGCATTGGATTTTTTTTGATAGCTTTTTAAATGTTATAGTATTTTCCTCACGCTTATCATTTCCACTGATTTTGGCAGAGACAAAAAGGGTAGAGCCCTTGAGAGCATCCTTGATTTTTTGACCAAGGATCTTTCCATTGGGTGTAATGCTCCAGATGGCAATAGGGTCTGGAGGTATTTTATTGTTCAGCATTTCTATATCCATGGGAAAATGTCGAATCATATAGTTTTGATTTTAAAACAGCCTGATTGTCAATGCTTGCTTCAACAGATTTTCCAACTATGATCAGGGCATGTCGTTTGATGGAATTGTCTTTACAGGTTTTTACAAGGTTTTTTATCTTTGTATAAATTATTTTTTCCTGGGGATGGCTTACTTTATAGGCAATTGCGCACAAAACGTCTGGGCCGTAATGTTTTTCCAGTATTTGCTGAACTTTTTCAGTATGGCCTATGCTCAAATATATGGCCATGGAAGATTGATGGGATGCAAGCTTCTCAAGATCCTCTGATTCAGGGACGGGTGTTCTTCCGGAGATCCTGGTAAGAATCAAGGTCTGGGTTACCTCGGGCAGTGTATATTCCATGTTCATTTTGGAAGCGGCGGCAAATGCCGCAGTAACACCTGGAATAACCTCGTAGGGAATGTTGATTTTTTCAAGTTCCCTCATTTGTTCAAAAATTGCACCATAGAGGGAGGGGTCACCAGTATGCAGGCGAACAATTTTTTTCCCCTTGGCATGATAGGCTTTTATTGTATCAATAATATGGTTCAGATCCATGCCGGCACTGGATTTTGTTTCGGTTTTCTCGCCCTTCCAGCACAGCACAGCTTCAGGCACCAGAGATCCTGCATAAATGATAAGATCGGCGGATTTCAGCGCTTTCATGGATTTAATAGTGATGAGGTCAGGATCACCTGGCCCGGCACCCGCAAAAACAACTTTGTTCTTATTCTCCTTCATATACCTTACCTTAGCTTAGGTTTTGATCCTGATATGATCCAAACCGGGTTTAATGCTTCAAGCCTATCTCCAAAGGGCATGCCGTTTGAGTTTGATCTTGACACCTGAATTTGCAAAACATTTGGATCAAATTTATATTCTTTTAAGATCCTTAAAGAGGTCTCAAGACTTTGCAGCAATACAGTATTAATCACAATAATTCCAAAGGGAGCCAGCCTGTCGCAGGAGACTTTAATAATTTGCTCAAGGTTTGCACCGCCCCCACCAATAAAAATTCGATCCGGGGTCTTCAAGTCTTGGATTCCTTCTGGAAAGACAGTATTTAATACCTTAATATTATTGCAGTTAAAGCTTTGAATATTGTGATTAATATCTAAGATTCGTTCAGGGTGTTTTTCCATGGCATACACCTGGCCCCAGGGAACCTGAAGTGAAGCTTCAATACCAATAGAACCTGATCCTGATCCAATATCCCATACCACATGATTTTTTTTTGTCAGTTTTAATTTGGACAAGGAAATGCAACGGATTTCAGACTTTGTAATTAGCCCTTTTGAATGCTTAAATAATGAGTCCTCCATACCAATATGTGTTTCACGTGAAAAATTGCTGTTTTCTTTTAACCTGTTCAGCAAAATTACCATATTGGGCTGGGAAAAGAATTGTTCTCCTACCAGGGCAAGATTTTCAAACCATGTTATCTTTTCTTTATTTTTGCTCCCAAGATTTTCCAAAACACAAAATTTGAAATTATACAGGTCTTCTTTAATAAGTCCTGCTGCAATATATTGCGGATTCATTTTCGGATCAGTTAAAAAAGCTATTTTGTTCTCTTTGCCAATCCTTGCAAAGGAAAATGCTTTCTGTTGTTTGCCGTGAAGGCTGATGATTTTTGCATCGTGCCAGGGCTCTTTTATTGCTGCAAAAGCAGCAGCAACAGATGAAATATTTGAATGAATATTTAATTGCTTTTTTTCAAAATATTGGGTTAGCGTGGAGCCAATGCCGTAAAACAAGGGATCTCCGGAAGCTAGGACAACAATTTTGTGAAGGGTCATTTGTTCTTTAATAGCTTTAACAACATTTTCAATTTGACCAGTGATAGGAATTTTGTGTTTATCAGGATAATCAAACATTTCAAGATGACGTCTGCCGCCAACCAATACGTCGCAGTCTTTGATTAACCTCAGGTGTTTTGATGTAAGATCTTCTTTGCCCTGGCCTATACCGATAATGTCTATTGGATTCATATTATGCCATTATATAATAAAAGGTTCCCATTAATATGATACTCAATACTCTGAATATTTGACCTGATAATAACAGTTGCAGTCCCATTTTGGGAGAGAAAATTCCCATATACCTGGGAAGCTGGTGACGAAGGGCTCTGATGGGAAATGCAAGAATATTTCCAAGCAAAAGAGCAATGACTGTTTGTTTAATAGTTATGACGCCCGCATCCATCAATGCTCCGGCCGCTGCAAACCCTGATGTGAATTCAGCAGCAAAGCTCAAAATGACAACAGATAAGGATTCTATCGGCATGATCGTTAGTGTGACTAAACCTGCCAGGGATTTGTTCAGATAATTAAAAAAGCCATTGCTATTAAGAATAAAAACAAGGGTATAAATCGGCAAAACCCAGATAATTATATTGATTATACGTCCTGGCAGTTTTGATTTAATCTTTTTTATTATGGATGCCACATCTTTTTTGTTTTCTTTTACACTTTTATCTCTTGTTTGGGGAAACTCTGTATTGAAACGTTCTGGGTCATGGTCGAGATAACCTTTAAGATATAATCTGCCAAAGATAAGGAAACAAATTGTTCTGAAAAGTGTGGCCAAAAAAGTTATAATAAAATAAAGGGCTCCGGCATAACCGGTCAAGGGCAAAACAATAAAAACAGTGGTTGGCAGGTGAAGAAAAAAGGCCGGAAACTGGTTGATATAATTTGACAGGAATAATTGCATTTTGCTGATTTTCTTGTCTTCATAAAAATCCAAAAGCATGGCATTGGCCGTTGCTCCGGATATAAAAGCAGTTGTAAAAGCAGCGCTGCACCGATTTCCAAGATTTGAAAATCGAAAAAAAGGTCTGGCAAGGACAGCAACCTGTTTTGTCCAGCCAAGGCTTTCAATCAATTGACCTGCTAAAAGCCCGATGGAAATGAACATAAGAAGTCTGAATAATGGTATCCCAAGCTTTTTAAGGCAGACAGCAAGGGTAATGTTTTCAAAATAATTCAGGCTGAAAAATAAACAGGCCAGCGTAAAAAAGATTGAAACCCCAAGGTTTTTATATTTTATATCATTGGGTTTCATTTAGAGGCAAGTATCAGGGTCCAGTAATCGGGGGATCTTTTTTCAAGCTCATCAAGATCCTCTATGATCTGCTCATTTTTACGGCCACACTTTGATACAGCCACACTTTTGTTGTCAAGACCTGTTTCTTTCAATGCCTTATTGATATCTTGAATGTTTTTATAGGCCTTTACTATGGCAACATTTTCAATCCCATTGATATTTCGTATCCGGTCGCCGCCATAGGCTCCAGAGGTTACAAGCAAGGACTCTTCCCCTTCCACAAGTATCCTGTTCAGCCGGGCTGAGGCTGCATGAAAAGAGGTGATGCCTGGAATGGTCTCAATATCAGCTTCCGGCATAATACAGGCCATTTTTTTTAAAATATAGCCAAAAGTAGAATATGTTGTAGGATCTCCAAGGGTCAGAAAAACAACATTTTTTCCCTGTTTCAATTCCTTGGCTATCTGTTTTGCATTATGGATCCATGCTTCTTCTACCTCTTTGACAACTTTGGTCATGGGAAAAGAAAGTTTTTCAATCTGGGCAGAGGGCGAGATATAGGGAGAGGCAATCTCAACTGCCAGGCTGTATGTGTTTTTCGTGGACGCAGCCGTAAAAATAATATCAGCCTCTTTGATCACCCTGACAGCCTTGACCGTTATCAATTCGGGATCTCCCGGTCCAACACCTACACCGAATAGTTTTCCAATGTTTTTCATTATAATTCCTTATTAAGTTTTTCTTGGGTGAAAATATCTGGATAAAGGAGGGTTCCAATTGAGACAATCCCTTCATAAAGCCTTGGAACAGGACGGGAAACGATATTTTCATCAATTAAATATATTTGATCATTTTTTATAGCTTTAATGACTCCAAATCCAGGTTCTTTTTTTATCAGTTCAATACTCACAGCATTCATTATGCCTTTTTGGGCAAGGAAAACATCTATTTGTGAGGCTTTTGCAAGGATCTGCTCCTTACCATATATGGCTATATTTGTATTCCTTGATGCCTTGGCATCCCATGCCACATTGATTCCGCCAGCGATTTCAAGGGCAAAAATGGGCATTGCGCCCTGGGTGAATGTTTTCATCCTTGTATGAATCGCCTGGAAATAGACGCTTTTTTTAACTTGAATCTCTTTGGTCAATGTTTTGATATGGTCTGTTTTTTCCTTAAAATCCTGGATCATTTTTTTGGCCTGTTGGTCCCTTCCTGTCAACATTCCTAATTTTAACAAATAGTCATACATATCTTTTATACCTGAAGGTTGGAGGGAAACCACTGTGATACCTGATTTTTCGAGACGGCTTATCAAATTTGGATATCCATTGTCAATCATTGGTCGCACCAGAACAAGATCGGGCATAAAGGCTAAAAATTTTTCAGGATCATCATGATATGAAAATTTCGGTTTTTTTGTCACCTGGGAAGGAAAGGTATCATTAATGGAAACCCCTATAATATGTTCTTCAAGGCCTAAATTATAAAGGTTTTCCGTATGTGCGCCATAAAGAGAAATGATTCTGGTAAAGGGTTTTGAAAAATCGATCTGCCGCCCCTTTTTATCTGTCAGTGTTAACGCAGAGCAATTAAATGAAATAATAAAAATAATAAAAATGATGAAGCCTGTTATGTTTTTTAATTGACGGATAATACACCTGCTTTGCTTGAGCATGCTCGTTAAACTCAACAATGGATGCTACATCAAACACATCTTTAATTGTCTGTTGTGTCAGGACATCCTGGGAATTACCAAAGGCTTTTATCTCTCCTTTTTTCAGCATCAGCAGTTTATCAGACCAGCTTGATGCGAGGTTTAAATCATGGAAAACGCTTATCACAAGCTTATTCTTTTCTTTTACAGATTGTTTTACTAAACGCAGCATTTGCAAGGTATGATTGATGTCCATATTAGAAAAAGCTTCATCCAATAAGAGAACCTGTGTGTCCTGGCAAAGGGCTCGGGCAAACACGCAACGCTGTCTTTCCCCTCCGGACAGCTCATTAATCTTCCGGTCAGATAAATGATAGATTCCACATATTTTCATCATTTTATCCACGCTTTCCATATCACGGCCGGAAGGGTGTGAGAACCTTGGTATATAGGGGTGTCTTCCCATCATTACCACATCTTTTACCCTAAAAGGGAAGTTGATTATATAGTCCTGGGAAACCAGGGAAATTTTTTTTGAAATTTCTTTTTTTGAAAGGGACAAAACCGGGGTTTCATCAATATCAATATGGCCTTTGCCGGGATTTAAAAAGCCTGAAATTAAATCTAAAAGAGTGGTTTTGCCGCTGCCATTGGGTCCGATAATGGAATAAAAATTTCCAGATACAAAAGAACAGCAGATATTTTGGATAATATAATCACGGTCATAGGCAAAAAAGATGTCGTGTAGATTTAACTTCATTTGTTTTTATTTAAACCTATTTTTTTTAAAGATCCAGCAAAAGACCGGGCCGCCTGTCAAGGCTGTCAGAACGCCAATGGGTATTTCATGGGGAAGAACTGCCCGGGTAATGGTATCGGCAAACAACAATAAAAAGGCACCTGCTATCATGGATAGAGGGATCAGTTTTCGATTGTCAGGCCCGGTGATAAACCGGACTGTGTGCGGAACCAGAAGTCCTACAAAACCAATGATTCCTGAAACAGACACACAGATGGCGGCCAGCATGGAACCTGTAACCAATAAGATGATGGTTACTTTTTTTAGATCTACACCCAGGCTTGTGGCTGATTTGGCCCCAAGGGAGATAAGGTTCAGGTCCCGGGCAAAAAACATTGAAATAAAAAGTCCTATCATAAGGAAAATCAAAACAGCAAAAAAATCTGTCCATGTTTTTGAAGCAAAACTGCCCATAAGCCAGAAAATAATGACAGAGACTTGTTCATTGGCAATAAATTTTAAAAAACTGATTCCAGCAGAAAGAATGGCAGCAACAATGATCCCTGATAATATCAAGTTATTGGAAGAAAGAGAGAGACTTGGATTTTTTGAAGAATAGGATAAAAACATGACCAGGAATAAAGTAGTACAAGCACCTGTAAAAGCAAATGCAGGAACGGAAACAAAGGCTGCACTCAAATTTAATAAAATGGCAATACTTGCTCCAAAAGCAGCACCTGCAGATACGCCAAGGGTATAAGGATCGGCCAGGGGATTCAATAATATCCCCTGGAATAAGCCTCCTGACACGGCAAGGGCCGCCCCAACAATAGCACTGGTAAGTATTCTTGGAAGACGTACGTCAAATATCACTGTCAAATAGGTTTCACTGATATTTTCCAGGATTTGAAGGTTGCCGCTTATTTTTCCATAAAGGATGCTTATGATATCCAGCATTGGAATATGGATATATCCCATGGATAAAGAGATAAGAATCATTAAAACAAGAAAAAGGGAAAATAGAACCACCAGGTATGCTGTTCTCCCTTTTAATATGTTAAGCAATATACTCAAATTCTTGCCATGCTCTACAGGTCAATGCCTGAAGTTTTTGCAGCGTCTTTTATATGAGCTACAAAAAGATCGGCAAACTGATTATTAGATCCAAGACCCTGTAGAATTGTTTCAACAGTAAATCCAGCCTTGCTTAATACTGTTTCCCAGGAGTCGTCCTCATCGCTGGCCATGTCATTTCTTGCATGGTCTCCGGCAACAATCATCAATGGTTTTAGCAGGATGTTTTCAATTTTCGGGGTATGATGGCCAAGGCTTTTCTTAACATCTTCAAGACCGGGATATCCTTCAACACCCCCTATAAAGGTCTTGACCTCGGGATAAGTTTCTCTCATTAATTGCTGGAGCTCAACATATATGCCAGTGGACCATAATTCATTTCCATGCCCCATATAAACAAGAGCTGCACCCTTTTGCCCGGCAAGTGCAACATCATTAGCAAAGGTTTTTACGGCCCTCTTAAGATCATCACGATAAGGATATACATCTCCAACAGTGCCAAGAGCCGGCCTGCCAAGGGCAATTTTATTGAATGGTTTCCATTTATCTCTTATGGTTCTAATGGACCTGATGGCATCCACATATTGCATCAAATCATGGTATTGTTCCATGTGGAACAGGTGGGTGGGTTGAACAATAACTTCTTTATATCCTTGGCTTTTCAGATCTCCAAAGGTGCTGAGCAGATTTTTTGTAAAAAGAATTTCTTCACTGATTCCCTTGTCTTTCCATTCCTTTGGGTTTCGGCTTCTTTTTTTCCACACGGACCGTATAATATTAGATGTAAATACAACCCGGATTTCCGTGTCAGGGAAAGCTGCTTTTACTCTGGATGTTATATTATCGATGGATGTAATCGCTTGTGGCACAGTGGTTCCGAAATGAGCAACAATAATAGCGGTTTTAGCATAAAGAGGTGAACTAAAAATCAAGCCCAGAAATAGTATCAGTGTAATAAAACAAACTTTTTTCATAAAAGTTCCTCGGTTATTAAGAGTTAAAACAACGCGGGATCGGGCATCAAAAAAAAATCCCACACCAGAGCCTGTCTGATATGGGAACCGTTTTTATCCTCATTTTATTGATCTGCCCAAGTCCGCGCACGCAACATGATCAAATATTCAGGCAGGTTTTCTGACTTCCGGATTTAGTTACTTGTCACGCCTTCCCATTAAAACAACTTAATTTAACAGTGGTAAATGTGACGTTCATCCCCGGTTACAGCGGCGGGTCCGCTCCTGACTTTAACAGGATTCCCTTTTAACTACATATGCAGCGCCTGAAACATCTGTTAAAATAGACGTATTAAAGGAATGTGTCAAGAAAAAATATTGACGGGCAATGAGGATAACCTCAATATAATAAACTACTTATTTGGAAGAAGATACCCTATTTCTTGGAAATAAAAATATCCTGATTTAAAACATCAAGTTCATTAAAGCCAACTGGTGAATTCGGATCAAGGCAATTATCAAGGATTAGGAAGTTCTGATATTGCATTTAAAAGAATTTCCATGTATTTTAGGTCTTTAACCTGAAATATAATAGGGATTCCATGAAATTTGATACATACCATATATCATCAAGCATAAAGAGAAATTTATCCGATCTTGGATTTAAACGACCCACTGACATCCAGTTTAAGGCCATTCCTTCCATTATGAAGGGAGAGGATGTGCTGGCCATAGCTCAGACAGGCACAGGAAAAACAGCGGCATTTGCCATCCCTATAATTGATAAGATCCACAGGACAAAAAAATCCAAGCAGTCCTGGGGAATTAAGTGTATTGTCATGGTACCTACTCGGGAACTGGCTACCCAAATTGGTAATGTATTTGATCAACTTTCAAAACACACCAAGACAAAGGCATTTGCAGTTTATGGCGGGGTTGAGCAGGACCCCCAGATCAAAAAACTTGGCGATGGCATTGATGTGCTTGTGGCAACACCCGGGCGAATGTTTGACTTGATCAGCCAGGGGGTTATAAACCTGAAACAGGTGGACACCCTTGTTCTTGATGAAGCAGACCAGATGCTGGATCTTGGATTTATCAAGGATATCACTGCTGTAAAGAAAAAACTTTTTCAAAAGCACCAGACCCTGTTTTTTTCGGCAACCATTAATAAGGAGATTAAAAAGCTTGCTTTTTCCCAGGTAAAATCTTCTGCTATCAGGATTCAAATTTCTCCGGACGACCCCGTTTCCAAAAATGTATCCCATTTTGTCATGTTTGTTGAAATGGATGACAAACGCTTTTTTTTACGAAGATTTATCAATGACAACCCTGAAGCCCGGATTATTGTTTTTGTCAGAACCCGGGTCCGGGCGGAACGGGTGGCCAAAGCCCTTGAAAGAGGTAATATTAAATCTGCAACCATTCATGGGGAAAAAGATCAAAAGGACAGAACAGATGTGATGAACCGGTTTAAATCAGGCGAAATGAATATTTTGATAGCCACGGATGTAAGTGCCAGGGGCATTGATATTGCCGATGTTCATTATGTCATTAATTATGATCTTCCTGAAAAAAGTGAAAATTATGTCCACAGGGTGGGAAGGACAGGCAGAGGTGTTAAAAAAGGCATTGCCATATCCTTTTGCAGCACAGAAGAAAAAGAACTTCTTGACGCAATCCAGGGTTTTTTAAATAAAAAAATTGAAATGATTCCCATCAATAAAAAAGAGCATGACGATACCATCACCTATGACAAGGAGACAGAAAGTTACCAGGATTTAATCAAAGAGCAGGAAGACTGGGAAAAAAAGAATAGGAAAAAACGAAAAAAGACAAAGTAATTGGCTAAAAGGATCAGTTCTGCATCTTCAATGGTTGCTTTTCTGATCGTTATTTTTGACACGGTTTATCCCTTTTAAATGGAAATCTCTTTTTTGAGCATGCAGCATGCAATTTGATGTTCAGGATCACCTTTTTTGTTGTAAGAAAGGTTCTGGGGTTGAATAATTTTGTTCATGACGCAGCCTTCCGGGATGGTGAGGCCGAACAGGTCTTTTTCATTAATTTTGGGTGTGGCTATTAATAGATCGCCTTTTATTTCATAGGAATGCAAAGGGGAATCTTCGCAAATGGGGCATTGGTATACCCTGCCATTGGGGAATACAAAATAATTGTCAGCCACATTGCCAGCACATTGGAAAGGTTCGTTGTTGTTCAGAAACACCTTTGGAAAGGTTACCATAATGCCATGGGAAGCAATCTTTTCTGCGACTTTTGGAATAATGTTAAGCCAGGTTTCTTTTGATACCTGAAGTTTCCCATCCATTTTTGAGGACTTGCCTCTTAAGCCAATCACCTGGATAAAAAAGCGTTTGATACCAAGGTTTTTAATCAAATCTGGCATCAACTCAAGTTCATGAATATTAATATCTGACACAGTATAGATCATGGAACAGGAAAAGTTTCTGGCGCAAGCTTTTTGGATACCTTCCATTACTTTATCATAGCTTCCCTCTCCTCTGATGGAATCATTGGTCTGCCTTGTGGCTCCATCCAGAGAAAAAGAAAAAAAGTCAATCTCATCACAGGAAATTTTTTCCAGGATATTATGAAATAAATACCCGTTGGTATCTATTGTGATGGATTTGAACCCAAGACGTTTCGCCTCTTTGACAGCCAGGGAAAGATCAGGATGAAGGGTGGGTTCACCCCCTAAAAAAATGATATTGGTCTGGCCGGCTTTATTTGAATCGCCTTTATTTAAATCAGGCCTCTTTGAAAAAAGAGCGAGCCAGTTCCGTATGGATTCAATATCAAGGGTGTTATCCCCGTGTTGATCTTTATTAATATAGCAATGGGCACAGGAAAGATTGCACTTTGTTAATATATGAAAAAATAGATTAGAGGAATCTTTTGAAAAGGTAACTGTTTGTTTTAGCATACTATCCCATACACTGTTTGGTAAATTTCGGATCAAAAGGAACAGGATAATCTCCGTCAAAGCAGGCTTTGCAAAAACTTTGATCCGGGTTTTTTACCCCCGCGGCTTCCATCATACCTTCAATGGAAAGATAATGCAAAGAATCAAGAGCCAGGTAATCCCTAAGATCATCACCGGATTTCTTGGCAGCAATCAGTTCTCCTTTGGAAGAAAAATCAATACCATAATAGCAGGGGAATCTGTGGGGCGGGCAGGAGACCCGCATATGGATTTTTTTTACCCCAAGCTCCCGCAATGCCTTGACACGGGTTTTTGCCGTGGTGCCGCGAATTATGGAATCTTCAATAATGATAATATCTTTGCCTTTGATCAGCTCTCTAACGGGATTGAGCTTTACCCGGACAGTAAAATCACGCATGGATTGCGTAGGCTGGATAAAGCTTCGACCCACATAATGGTTCCGGATCATGCCCATTTCAAAGGGAATACCCGATTCCCGGGCATATCCAATGGCTGCATAATTGCCTGAATCCGGGAATGGCATGACAAGGTCAGCTTCCACAGGGGCTTCCTGGGCCAGCCGCCGGCCATGGGCTTTTCTCATTTCATAGACGTTTTTTCCATCAATGGTGGAGTCGGGTCTGGCAAAGTAAATATATTCAAATATACATAAGGATTTATGTTTGGCAGCCTTGGGGTGTTTAATGCTTTTAATACCGTCTTCATTAATGATGACGATCTCTCCTGGATCAAGTTCCCGGATGAATTCTGCCTGGATCAGATCAAAGGCGCAGGTTTCAGAAGCCAGAACATAATGACCGTTGAGTTTTCCAAGGGCCAGAGGTCTGAATCCATTGGGGTCTTTCATGCCTATGATTTCCCCCTTACAGGTTAAAAGGATCATGGAATAGGCCCCTTCAATTTTTGAAACAGCCTTTAAAACAGCACTCTCAACATCCCCTTTAATAAGGTTTTTAATAAATAGATGGAGAAAGACCTCTGAATCCATAGTGGTCTGGAAGATGGAGCCTTGTTCCTCCAGTTCTTCTTTAAGGAAATGGGCATTGACAAGATTCCCATTATGGGCCACGGCATAGGATCGGTGCCTGTGGTTGACAACAAAGGGCTGGGCATTGGTTAACACAGAATCCCCAGTGGTGGAATACCTGACATGACCGATGGCAGAACCGCCTTCAATCCTTTCAAGATCCTCCATGTTAAAGATTTCCGGAACAAGCCCCATACCCTTGTGAGAGAAAATCTTATCATTTTCCCCCCGGTTTACAGAGATGCCGGCACTTTCCTGGCCCCTGTGCTGGAGTGCATAAAGGCCAAAATAAGTAATTTTTGCAGCTTCCGTATGCCTATACAGCCCAAATACACCACATTCATCTTTAGGTCTTTCACTCTCAATCATTGAATTATCCATGCTTATTTTCCCGGTGATAGTCTTGAATGGGTTTAACAGATAGCCCTTCTTTTTTCAGGGCCTGTATAGCACTGCAAATGGCCCTTGTACCATCTGTTGTGGTGGCATAGGGGATTTTATATTTAATAGCCGCACGCCGTATTTCATATCCATCCCGTTTGGTCTGGCTTGATGCACCTGTGTTTAAAATCAACTGGATTTCGTTGTTTGTCACGGCATCCACCACATGGGGCCGGCCGGCAGAGACTTTTTTGACAAATTTTGTGGAAACATCATTCTCTTTAAGGAATATAGCGGTCCCCCGTGTAGCCATGATGGTGAATCCCATTTCATGAAAGCTTTTGGCAACTGGCAGGGCAGCCATTTTATCCTTGTCCTGAACGCTGATAAAGACCGTGCCCTGGGTGGGAAGTCTTTGTCCGGCTGCAAGCTGGGCTTTGGCCACTGCAGCTCCAAGGTCTTTATCAATTCCCATCACTTCACCCGTGGATTTCATCTCAGGGCCTAAGACTGGATCAACATTATCAAACCGGTCAAAGGGCATGACCGCTTCTTTGACACAATAGTAAGGCGGGATAACCTCTTTAGTCAGTCCTAGTTCATCAAGGGTTTTTCCCAGCATGATCTTTGTTGCAAGTTTGGCCAAGGGGATGCCAATGGCTTTGGATACAAAGGGAATAGTCCTTGAAGCCCTTGGGTTGACTTCTATAATATATACGTTTTCATTCATGATACCAAATTGGATGTTCATTAAGCCTTTAACCTTCAATTCTTTGGCAATGGCTTTGGTGGCATCTGTCATTTCATCAATGTGTTTTTGAGAAATGGAGTATGGCGGCAGCACGCAGGCAGAGTCCCCGGAATGGATTCCAGCTTCTTCAATATGTTCCATCATACCGCCGATAATGGTTTTTTCACCGTCTGAGATGGCATCCACATCCAGTTCAAAGGCTTCTTCAAGGAATTTGTCAATGAGTACGGGCTTGTCAGGAGATGCCAGGACAGCCAGATTAAAGTATTCTTCAAGATCGCTTTCATCGTACACAATTTTCATGGCACGGCCACCAAGGACAAAAGAGGGACGAACCATTACAGGATACCCGATATCCCTTGCAACTTTCCTTGCTTCTTTATAACTGAAAGCAATACCGTTCTCAGGCTGTCGCAACCCAAGTTTATCTAACATTGCCTGGAATAGATCCCTGTCTTCGGCCCGGTCAATGCTTTCCGGACTTGTCCCTATGATGGGAACCCCAGCTTTTTGAAGATCAGTGGCAAGGTTTAAAGGGGTTTGCCCACCAAATTGAACGATGACACCATAGGGCTTTTCTTTTTCAACAATGTGAAGGACATCTTCCAGGGTTAAAGGTTCAAAATATAGCTTGTCCGAGGTGTCATAGTCTGTAGAAACGGTTTCAGGGTTGGAGTTGACCATGATGGATTCCACCCCCTCTTCTCTCAAAGCAAAAGAGGCATGAACACAGCAATAGTCAAATTCAATGCCCTGGCCAATTCGATTGGGTCCACCGCCAAGGATGATGACCTTTTTTTTATCCGATACCCTTGCTTCGCATTCTGTTTCATAGGTGGAGTAGTAATAAGGGGTGGCTGCCCGAAATTCTGCGGCACAGGTATCCACAAGTTTGTAAACCGGTACAATGCCAAGGTCTTTTCGTGTCTGTTCAATCTGCCTGGCAGTGAGGTTTGTCAGGTGTGCCAGTTGCACATCCGAGAACCCGTATTTTTTTGCTTTTTCCAGGAGGTCCCTGGGAAGATCTTTGCCGGCAAGAGTTATCTGTTTTTCAAGCTCCACGATCTGTTTCATCTGGTTGAGGAACCAGGGGTCAATCCCGGTCATTTCATAGATCATGGTAATGGGCATGCCGTGCTCAATGGCATATTTTATGTAGACCAGACGTTGAGAATTGGGTGTTGAAAGCTTGTATTCTAATTCGTTGCCAGCAACACTGCCGGGAAGCGGATCTTTTCCATCACCACCAAACCCTGCCCTGCCTATTTCAAGGGATCGAATTCCTTTTTGAAATGCTTCTTTAAAGGTCCTGCCTATTGCCATGGTTTCCCCCACGGATTTCATGGCTGTGGTAAGAACATCTTCTGCTTCGGGAAATTTTTCAAAGGTCCATCTTGGGATTTTTACCACGCAATAATCAATGGAGGGTTCAAAACAGGCAAGGGTTTTTCCTGTGATATCATTGGGAATTTCATCTAGGGTGTACCCCACAGCCAGCTTGGCCGCAATTTTTGCAATGGGAAAGCCCGTGGCTTTGGAGGCGAGAGCTGAACTTCTGGACACTCGTGGGTTCATCTCCACCACAATAATATCCCCGTTTTCAGGAATGACAGCAAACTGGACATTTGATCCGCCAGTGTCCACACCGATCTCCCTCATAATGGCAATGGAAGCATCTCGAAGTTTCTGGTATTCCTTGTCAGAAAGGGTCTGGATCGGGGCCACAGTGATCGAATCGCCTGTGTGAACGCCCATGGCATCTATATTTTCAATGGAACAGATGATAACCACATTATCTGCATGATCCCGCATAACCTCCAGCTCATATTCTTTCCAGCCAAGAACGGATTCTTCCAGCATGACCTGGGTGATGATGCTGGCATCAAGGCCTGCCTTTGCAAGGAGGGCAACCTCTTCCATATTATAGGCAACCCCGCCGCCCGTTCCGCCAAGGGTGAAGCTTGGTCTTACAATGATGGGAAAGCCAATGCGCTTTGAAACCTCTTCAACTTCCTGGAGATTGGTGGCAAAACCACTTTTGGGAATTTTTAAGCCTATTTTGTTCATGGCATTCCTGAAAAGCTCCCGGTCTTCGGCTTTATTAATTGAATCAACTGACGCACCGATCATCTCAACATTATATTTTTCAAGGACACCTGTTTTAGCAGCTTCAATAGCTGTGTTCAAAGCGGTCTGACCGCCCAGGGTGGGTAAAAGTGCATCCGGCCTTTCCTTTTCAATGACCTTGATAAGGGTTTCAACGGTTACCGGCTCAATATAAACCTTGTCTGCAGTTTCAGGGTCGGTCATGATGGTGGCAGGGTTTGAATTGATCAGTATTACTTCATAGCCTTCCTCTTTCAAGGCTTTACAGGCCTGGGTGCCTGAATAATCAAACTCACAGGCCTGGCTGATAATGATCGGGCCTGCACCAATGATCAGGATTTTTTTAATGTCTTCACGCTTTGGCATTTTCAATCACTTTTGCAAATTGGTTAAAAAGATAGGCTGCATCATGGGGCCCTGGGGAAGCTTCTGGATGATATTGTACGGCAAAGGCCTTTAGGGCATCATTTTTAAGACCCTCGAGGGAATCTTCATTCAGGTTAATATGGGTCATGGCACAATGATCTTTGCCAATGGTATTTAAATCCACTGCAAAACCATGATTCTGTGAGGTGATTTCAACCTTGTTGTTTGAAAGGTTTTTCACGGGCTGATTACCGCCCCTGTGGCCGAATTTGATTTTCATGGTTTTACCGCCCATGGCAATGCCTAAAAGCTGCATGCCAAGACAGATACCGAATATGGGAACAAACCCTATAAGTTCTTTTATGGTGTCAACAGCATAGGTCACAGGTTCAGGGTCTCCTGGGCCATTGGACAGAAAGATACCGCCAGGGTTTAAATGCTTTATGGTATTGGCATCTGTTTTTGCAGGAACTACAAGAACTTCACATCCGGCTCGTTCAAGACATCGGATAATATTGTATTTAATGCCGAAATCAAGGGCGACAACAGAATGTTTTTTGCCCTTAAAACGCCAGATCAAAGGGTCTTCCAATTTATTGATATCAATATAGGCTGGCTTGTTATATCTCCAGAAATAGGGTTTTTTTGTGGTAACTTTGCCCACAAGATCACTTCCCTTCATGGAAGGAATCAGTTTGGCCTTTTGAATCAGAGAGTCAGGATCGAAATCCGAGGTGGATATTATGGCCCGCATGGCACCTGATTTTCGAATATGCCGGGTCAGAGCCCTTGTGTCCAGATCTTCTATGCCCAGAATATGGCCTTTGATCAGATAATCTGCCAGGGTTCCTTTAGATCGAAAATTGCTCGGAAAATCCTGGTATTCTTTCACAATCAATGCTGCCACCTGGATTTTATCAGATTCAACGTCTTCAGGACAGACGCCATAGTTTCCGATTAAGGGATAGGTCATGGTAACCATCTGACCATAGTAGGAAGGATCGGTCAGGATTTCCTGGTATCCGGTCATGCTGGTATTGAACACGACCTCCCCAGTTGCTTCACCTGGTCCTGTAAAGCTTCTGCAAGGAAAAATTCTGCCGTCTTCAAGGGCTAATAATGCTTTCATAAAAATTTACACCTATTCACCATGGTATTCATATTAACTCAAATCTGGCAACTCCTAAAGTTGAGATATTAATTATCCGGGCCAGACTCGGATAATTTTATGAGCTTGCATAATTTATTTGCAAATCAGGTTTGTTTTATAACACCATTGGTGTGATTTTGGCAAGTGAGTTCTGCCGAGCGCCAGGGTGAACATAAGTGGATTTAAGTATATATCGAGTTTGGAATAAAATCTTAAATGGCTCAGGGCAAAGGTTCTGACAGAAATGAGGCAGTGTGTACTCCCCGTCTTTCCAGCAGGCTGCCTTCAGCCAGGTAAAGTTTCACTAAAGCTTTATTGTAATCTATTATGGCTTCCTTTTCCAGGATATGAG
>JAQICW010000352.1 GCA_027858355.1 Desulfobacula sp. | reverse complement strand
CCTGTTCAGGATCCTCAGGTAGTCGCTTATCAGGATTGCTCCTTTGCCCGTTTCTTCTGCTGCTGGTTTGTTCTGAAAATCCCGCCAGTCCGCGTTGATAAAAGCAAGTCGTGTCGTCTTTTTGGCATTGAGTTTCAAAAGGGCGAAGAAGGCCTCAAGAAATTCAAGGTATTCTTTCTTCAGCAGACCTGATATGCTTTTTTCATCATAATCGGCAGCCTTTTTATCAAAATATGGCGGATCAAAGATGATGAGATCGGGTTTTCCTTTTGATTTTACGGGCCAGGATAGCGGTTGATCCGATGCCAGGGTCCATGTATGGGGTTCAATCTCAGGACGTGTTTTTGGTCGGTCCATCATATCAAAGGCCCAACATCTTCGGCATAAAGCAAGACAGGTGTCGGGAGTCACCTCTCCTCCGGCCATAGGATCAAGTATCAGATCATCCTGCTTTGAAAAATAGAAAAGGATGTGCGCTGTCAATTGTGCTGGGATACGCCCGGGCCAGTCATCTCCAAATCTTTTGTCACAATCATTGAATTCCCATTGATCCCATGTCCTCAGCCCCCAGCCAAGTTCCTTGAATCTGTCTTGATCATTCTTGTCTTTCAGGGCCAGTGACCAGACCATGGGATCTTTCCAGCCGTGCTTTTCCGCCACCTGAGCCACTGTAAATCCCTGGGATAACCTGAAGGTCACACGTAAATCGGCATTTATTAGATTTGGCAATGTTGCCATTTTTAATAAATGGTTATGTATTGATGCCTGATTTACCCCCATTTTTTTTTGCAATCCTGTCTTGGGGGATACCAAGACGATTCATGCGGAATATCTTGATGTCCATGCCCATCTGGGTTGCAGCGCGAAGGTCGGATATGTACTCGTCCACAGTTCGTCTTGCCCGGCCTATGGCCTTTCCGATATCTTTAGAGCTGAGACCTGCGTTTCTGGTGTATGCGCGCCGGGCAGTGTCCCTTGCCTCGTCTTCCGTCTACTGTCTCGGGCCGATGGCTTTTTTTGCGGCATACAGCAGGGGATCATTTCCATCCAGGTCCTTTATGAATGCTTCGACCTCTGCCGCCCCGTTGATTTGTAAGCGCTCCATCTGTGCGCCCCATCAAGCAGGCGGTATATGCCGGGCTTGTCAGGGACGGACTCCACTTCAACTGGGTCAAATTTGAAGCCGTCCCTGATATTTTCGGCAAACAGGCCCACACGCCTGTGATCAATTCCCTTTCTCGGATAAATATCTTCATCAAGGATAATTGATGAGATTGGAATTCTTATCGCTTCTGGGATTACAATCTGCTCCTGGTAATCATCTTCATTGACTTCCCATTCGATTGATTTCATAACACCTCCTTTTATTTTAGTTCAGTGCCGAGGATAGCTTTCCTGAATTTCAAACTGCTAAGGACCGCAAATATTATAAATTGAGGTCCTAAACAATATCTATTGCCCCCACCGCATAAAATCGAGATCAAGCTGTCAAGCGGTCAATCGGCCATTAAATTCCATATATCCTCTTTAAAATTAACGACGGTTTTTCTTTTTAGAAGTCTTAGCCTGTTTTCGTTTCTTTTTCTTAGACTTAGTTTTATTCTTATTTGATTTTTTGCTTGAAGACGGAGAAGGTGAAATACGAGGTTTCTTCTGATTAAAACAGGCCCACCAGGACATGCGGTTGTGAATATCATCAAGAGAATTTTTATGTAACTCAGCTTTTATAGCTTCAAGGCGGGTTGTTTTTCCAGCTTTTAAAACTGCTTCAAAATCTTGAGGCCCTATAAATCCGGGAGCTATCAATCCATCTTCATATGCCTTGTTAATAGTATCCATTAATTCTTCAGGAAAAATATTATATGAATGTCGTGCTAAACGATCTGCAAAATCCCATCCATATGAAGCAGGATTGTCCATGAATAATTGGTCTAATATTGAAATAAGTTTTTTTCTTTCGAACTTCGTTTCTGCCACGCCAAATACCATTGCCTTCAATGGAATGTCTCTGCTGTTTACGCACGCTTCTTGATTTAATGATAAAGATTTAACCAATTCAAAGTTATCGTTACATGTTCTCAGCAATATTGTTGGAAAGTCATTAAATAATAAACCACCAAACAAATCTTCTAATATATTTTCCGGCATTTTTAATATATCAATAATCACTTGATGTGCTCGATGTTCTTTGAAGTGGCCTAGTAACATAAGAGCATAAATATGGGCATGATAATTTTTCATGTCTTCAAATTCAGATAAATTAGTTGCACTGGATAAGATTTTTTCCAGCATCTCAATTAAGTAAGGTGTTATTTCTTCCTTAAGTTCAATTGCAGCATCAATTTGCTTTCTTTTATAAACTCCATCAAATATTTTGAAAGCTTCAAGTATTTCAGATATTTTATTGTTTTTATCAAACTGAGAAGTAATTTTTCTTTTATTAATATTAATGACAAATAGATCTGGTTCCCCATTACTGAATAGGTCATCATATGGTTTTACGGAATATACAAGATCTGCTGTATGTTCAAAATTTTTCAGCGCTTCCTGCTCAATGGCAAATTCACCGCATGAGCATCCATAATCATCTATTATGTTCGATAGTTTTACTGCATCTATTCTATAATCTTTCAGGTTGAATGATGCACCCTCAATAAATTTTTCCAAAGATTCTGGTGAATCAGCTATGTAGCAAGCATTCTCATTATATTCATAGCATTCTTCAAATAGATTGAAAGCACTATATCCAATAATTGTTTCAGAGTCATTACTCATATTTGTGTTGTTTTCCATTTATTATCCTTAAGGTATTTTTCATTAAAATATATTTTTAATATATGATCAACTCGGTTTCTGGTAAGTGTCGCCAGGGTTTCAAGCTCTGATTGTTTAAATGAATAAGAAAATCGTCATTAATATCAGTTTTTAGAAGCCTTATTAATAATTTCAATCATTTTTTCTAACACCCCTCTTTTTCATTTGTTCCAGCTTTTGATTATCAGTTTTATGAAATGAATTAAAGTGCGAAGTTCAATTTTCACAGCTGACGCAGGAATTTTTTCAAAGGCTTTGCTGTCAAACTTTCATAATTTTTCTGGCTTTCTTCAGCATTTCATTCTCAATTATAATGGACCCCATAATCTCCCAATATAACGCGTTGTGTTAACAAACGTCTCAACCAAAGCTATCTTCGTTCCATAACGGCATTTCCAATCTTTGGATAAACGACGTAAAACTGTTCCTAAGACATAACTGGCAAAGTTAAAAGCGTTGACCTAGGTAGAAGTAAAAAGCAGGTATGGTTGCAAATCAATCCCAGGTTTTGTTCACGAATTTCAGGGGACCAACCAAATCCATTGGTCACGATCTGCCGATTTCCAGGCAGCAGCACCAAAAAGAAGGCACCCAAGGACACTGTTTTGTGCCCCAAAAAATCAAATATTTCATATTTTGTCCAACGGGCCGTCCATAACTGAGATAGGGGTATTCCTTCACAAGGTAGTTAAAGGTTTTTTCATACTCAGCAGAACTCCTGGCATCAATAATTCGAACTGGCTATTAATTAGTGTCCTCATTATTACCGCCGTTTGTATTTCATGGAGAAAATATAATAGCTAATGAAAATAATCTGAACAGTATATCAATATTGTTACAGTTGGCCTCTGTTTCATCCTTTTGCATAGACTATATATTACGTAATAAGGTTTCTGCAACTATCAATATGTTTCCTGTCCTTCAACTACCGCTATTAGAATTAAAATATTTTTTTAAATGTCAAAATCAAAACATTGTACGCGTTTTAAGATTAACCTGTGACACCAAACTTTATTTTGAACTTTGGGAGGATCTATATGAAGATATTTTTACGGAAAGTGAATTTTGGTACCCCAACTCGTACCCCATAGACAATTATGGCCCCAAACATGAACAAGATATCCGCAAACGTATCAGGGATCAAGCCGCAACTTTGACGAGCGAATGGACACCAGAATGCGGTGTCCATGAACGCCTGCCTGACCGGCGGGATACAGGTGACCGTGCTCAACTCCGTGCTGAAATTGATGCCTATGTTGCTCATCTTTACAGAATTTCCAGGGATGACTTTGCTTATATCCTTGATACCTTCCCTGTTTTGAAAAGAAAAGAAGAAGCAGCTTTTGGAGAATTTATGTCAAAGAGGAAATGTCTTGAAGAATATGATAGAATAAAAATAATATTGGCAGAATCAATACAGAAATAAAAATAATAGGAGAAAAATCATGCCAACAGCATTGGAAAAGTGTCAACAGCAGGCAAGGCATCTTCCTTTAAAGGAGCGAGCCATGTTGATCAAGGTTCTCATTGACGAGCTTGATGAGCTTGATGAAAAAGATTTGGAGCAACTTTGGATAAAAGAAGCTTCCAGGCGTTTTCAGGAATTTAAGGCAGGAAATATCAAAGCCAGGCCGGGGGGAGAGGTTTTTTATAATGCCAGGATAAAACTACAGGAAATTAGATGAAGGTTCGATTCCTTACACCGGCTG
>JAQICW010000332.1 GCA_027858355.1 Desulfobacula sp. | reverse complement strand
TTACAATAATACAGGGTTTATCTGGTAATTTGTAAGATAATATTGATTTTCTTTTTCAAAAAATACAAGTCCATCAAGATAACCCACCTCCCCTGCTGTTTCATGTTTAAGACCCAGTTTAAACTCTTTTAAAGGGTAAATATTCCAGTCATGGGAAACACAGATGCCAATCTGGTTATTTTTGAGGATTTTTATCTGCTCCACCATAAATTCACTTAAAATGTCTGAAGTTTTTTCCGGATTTTCCATTATACTTTCATCAATGCATTTATCAAACCAGTTCCGCAGAAAAATTTGGTTTCCCTGTTTTTCAATAAGGGGAACGGCTTTTTCTATATCCTTTACATAAAATGGTGAAAGCATAGCATCCATACAATTATGATCAATGGTCTGGTTATTTTTTTTTGTAAATCCCTTATCAATCAAAAAAGCGGTCTCAACACACCTTCCCAGAAAACTGGAATATAATTTTGGCATCTTGGTTGACCGAAGATTGGCACCAAAATCAAAGGCAAACTCTTTACCTTCATCAGTTAATCCCATAAATGGTTCCAGTCTTGCGTGTTCTGAAAAAAACCTGTCTGAATGCCGGATAAGAACACTTATTTTTTTTATCCCATTATCCATTAAATGATTAATGGTATCAATGGTCTGTTTTGTTCTTAGTTCATATTTTAACGTCATTTATAAAACACTCCTGAAGCGTTGTGTGGGTTTATCTTGAATAGTTTTCATACTCTATGCTATATGAGCTGTCAAGGTTAAGAAATAATCTTTAAGGAGCCACACCCAATGATAAAAAATATCAGCATTATCGGCGTTCCCATGGATTTTGGACAGCAGCTTCGCGGAGTTGACATGGGGCCGGCTGCCATGAGATACACAGGATTGATTTCAAGACTCAGGGCTTTGGGACATCAGGTTGTTGATACAGGAGATATTCCTATTCCCGTTCGGGATTGCGATATCACAGTTGCCAGGTATAATGAGAGCAAGGATAAAGACAAATATTTAATTGAAATCACCCAGATTTGTGAGTCTATATATACAGCCGGCAAAGCAGTAGTGCAAAAAGGAGATTTCCCCTTGTTTATCGGCGGAGACCACTCCATTGCTGTGGGAACTGTTGCCGCTGTTACAAACAATGAACCCACAGGGCTTATATGGATTGATGCCCATGGTGATTTCAACACCCCCCAAACTTCTCCCAGCGGAAATATCCATGGGATGCCATTGGCGGCTCTCATAGGAGAAGGTCACCCGTCTCTCGTCAATGTGGGAAGACCCGGTGCCAAAATTCATCCTGATAATATTGTGCTGATCGGGCAAAGAGATCTGGATATAAATGAGAAAAAAAGACTGAAAAAAACGGGAATTACTGTATTGACCATGCGGGATATTGATGAGCAGGGAATTAGTTCTGTGGCCAACAAGGCACTGATGAAACTTGTTCATTTAAAAAAAATCCATTTGACCGTGGACATGGATGCCCTTGATCCCGTTGAAGCTCCTGGTGTGGGAACCCCGGTTCCAGGTGGGATTTCCTATCGGGAAGCACACCTTTTAATGGAAATTCTTTCAGATTCCGGCAAAATCAATTCAATGGATATGGTGGAAATTAATCCAATTCTGGATGTTGCCAATAAAACAGCTGAACTTGCCGTTGAATTGATTTTATCTGTATTAGGGAAGAGTATTTTGTGAGCCTGGATGAATATATTCAATCCCTGGAACAAAGCTATCTTAAAACAGCACCTGGAATGTGCTGCAGCAGAGCTGAGACTTGATAACTCTGACCCTTTATTAAGTGACAGTGCAGGTCTTGGATTGACCCTCCAGGCATTTGAACACGCCCGGGAACTCCTGGAAAAAACCCTTGATGCTATCCAATCATGTAAATGTGAGACTGGCTGCCCTGCCTGTGTGCATTCTCCTAAATGCGGGTCTGGGAATCGCCCCATTGACAAATTGTCTGCTTTAAAAATTCTTGAAATGATTTTGACCTATGATAAAGAAGATACATTCCATGAAATGAATGCCGTTGTTGTCGAACCCTTAAGACGCGACTACTCTCACCAGCTTTATGGTCATAAACAATCAATTTCTGAAGAATTTGTAACTTTTGATTCAACACTAATCCCGAAAAAAAATTTGCGATATGGAGTACTTGATATAGAAACCAGACGATCTGCCCAGGAGGTAGGTGGATGGAACAGAGCTGATCGAATGGGGGTGAGCTGTGCCATTCTCTATGATTCAAAAATTGATACTTATCTGGAATATTTCCAGAAAGATATTGATACTCTTATCCATGACCTTGGAAAATATGACCTTGTAATCGGATTTAATATTATCAAGTTTGATTATAAAGTATTGTCAGGACTTTGTGATTTTGATTTTTTATCCCTGCCCACTCTGGACATTTTGTTAAAGGTTCATGAAACTTTGGGGTATCGGCTTTCCCTTGACCACCTTGCCGGACAGACCCTTGGCTGCCAGAAAAGTGCAGATGGACTGATGGCTCTTAAGTGGTGGCAGCAAGGCAGGATGGATAAAATAATTGAATATTGCAAACAGGATGTAAAGGTTACCCGGGATTTATATATATATGGGAAAGAAAATCAATTTTTGGTGTTTAAAAACAAGGCCGGGCATAAGGTCAGGATTCCGGTTCAGTGGTAATGCCAGGTACGTATCCCACTTTCTGTGGAGATGCCTGCACTGGTAAAGAAAACCAATTGTTTTGATTCTTTATTTTTTTTGCCACTATTTGTGATTTTTCATCCATGGGAAAATCTTTTTACGTGTGACCTTCAGGTTACGTGTGACCCTCAGGTTATAAATATTTTCATAAACAATCAGAATTTCAGGTACTTTAAATACAATTCCGGTTAAATAAAATAAAAATAAAAATTCAATCCCCACAATACCGGTAATGGTTAAAGAACCAGAAAATGTGGCCTGATCAATAAAATTTCTCAGGGTAAAAGCACTGATAAAAAGGATGCCGCCAATTGTCAGGCTGATGGGGATCATTTTAAGAAAAAAATGATATACCTGCTTTTTCTCAGAATTTAAACTTTTTTTATTCCAGCATTCAAACAAAACAAAGGACTGAATGATAACAGATATTGATAATCCTAAGGCCACGCCTCTGGGACCAAAAGTTTTCATTAATAAAAAAATAAAAGGAAAGCTGATGATAACGCAAAGGCTTGTAAAAATAGCGGGAAAAACCGTGTTCTGGATGGCATAATATCCCCTTGAAACAATAGTCTGGGCTGCAAAGGCAAAGGCACCTACCATGAAAAATGGCAGAATTCCTGCCGTCACCAGGCTAGCTTTTGCATCAAATTGCCCCCTTTGAAAAAGAATTGTCACGATTTCATGGCTTAAAACGATAAAAAGAACGGAAAAGGGAATAACAAGAAAGATAAATTTCAATGTTTTGTTCAGCAAATGATTTAACTCAAAAAGATCTCCTTTCTGGGCAAGTTGTGCCATAAAAGGATATGATGCAACCCCGATTGCCTGGCCAAAAAGTCCCACAAGGATAAACATCACCCTCAGGGCATAATTCATGGCCGCAATACTGCCTTCATTTAAATAGGATCCGAAAAATTTTAGGAGAATCTCCGTTGAAAATGTCATGGTAAGGCCGATCATTAAAGGAAGGGTAAGCAAAATATATTTTATTAAATCAGGGTGGTTAAAACTTAAGATGGGATAATATCGGACACCCATTTTTTTTGCAGCAACAAGCTGCAGCACAAAATTGCCTAGAAAGGCTCCTGCCAGCACCCCCCATGCAAACCCTTCCATACCCATGAAAGGGCCCAGGATAAGTCCGCCCAGAATAATGGCTAAATTGTATATCAATGGTGCCAGAGCAGGAATTAAAAATTTTTCATTTGCAAATTGAATTGCCATGAGAAGCCCGCCTGTGAAAAAGAAAAACTGAGCTGGAATAATAATCCTGGTCATTTTTACGGCAAGGGCAAAGGTAACAGGATCTTGAATGCCCGGGGCAAATATATGAACAAGCTCTGGAGCCCATATCCATGTGATCAGAATAAAACACAAGAGAAGCAGCCCAAAACCATTCATGATAATGGAAAAAACCCTGTATCCTTCATTTTCTCTGTCTGAAGAAAGATAATGGGCAAATATGGGAATAAAAGTAAGGGAAAGAAAACCGCTGGCAACAACATGGTTAAGGATTTCCGGAATAATAAAGGCGATCTGGTAGGCATCCACAGAGGCTTTAATACCGCCCATGCCGGCAATGGTCATTTCCCGGAAAACACCGATTATTCGACTGGCAAATACAGATGCCATCATGATAAAGGATGCAACTCCAACTTTTTTTAATATATTTTTATTTGCCATAATCGTAATATGGATGGTTATCATAAAGAATTGGCAAATAAAAGGCATATAAGGTAAAATAGTTTGACATGGATAAAATTTGCAGAATATATTAATAATTGTGAATGGTGAATTATGAATGGTGAATGGTGAATGGTAAATTGTGAATGGT
>JAQICW010000301.1 GCA_027858355.1 Desulfobacula sp. | reverse complement strand
AAAGATTTGATTGAAAAAGAGAAGAGCCACGATTTTTTAAATGAAGAGCTTGATAATCGAAAGATACTGGATATTCTCCAGTCCATTGCCAATTCTTTGATAAAAGGAACCCGGACAGGTGTGAAGGCTGATCCTGAAACCTGGCTTTTATACAGCCCCGCGCATTTTACATGGATGGATACCAATTTTCCTGCAGGGTCTCCAAGACAGGGGTATCCTGTAGAGATCCAGGCCTTATGGTATAATGCACTGGTTCTGCTGGCATCTGTTGATGCATCCAGTAACCTGAAGGTCACACGTAAAACAGACTGGCACAAAAAAGCTAAAATAGTTCAAGAAGCCATTCTTGATCTTTTTTATAATGAAAAATCAGGTTTTTTTTCAGATTGTCTCCATTCAGATGGCTCGGTCGGTGCAAAAAGTGCCGTCCCAGACGATGCCTTAAGACCCAACCAATTGTTTTTGTTTACACTTGATGTGATAGAAGATAAAAAAATTGCACAAAAATGTGTTGAAACCTGCCAGGAATTACTTGTTCCAGGGGGGATCAGAAGTCTTGCTGACAGAAAGCTTGAATATCCCATCAATATTTTTTATAATGGTGAATTGATAAAGGATCCCAACACACCTTATTCAGGAGAATACAAAGGAGATGAAGATACCGGGAGAAAACCTGCCTACCATAATGGTACAGCCTGGACCTGGCAGTTTCCCGTATTTTGTGAAGCATGGGCAGAGGCATTTGGTAAAAACAGCCATTCTACCTGCCTGGCCTGGCTGGGCAGTGTGATTGATTTAATGAGAAAAGGGGCTGCCGGATATATCCCTGAAATCCTTGACGGTGATTATCCTCATACGCCTAGGGGATGTGATGCCCTGGCATGGTTATCATGTGAGGCAGCCCGGGTCATGCACAAGTTATTACAATAAATTTGATATAGGAGAAAAGTTTTTTATATGGAAAAGCTGCAGATTTACAAAGTATATCCTTCCATCCCCGAACCTCTGTCCTTTCTGGACGATCTTGCCAGGAATCTTTGGTGGTGCTGGCACCATGAAGCCAATGACCTGTTCCAGAGAATCAATCCGGTGCAATGGGAAAAAATCGGTAAAAACCCTGTGGCCTTTCTTTCTCATATATCCCAGAGACGATTTGATGAACTTTCAAAGGATGAAAGTTTTCTGGCACATCTTGGGCGGGTAAAGGCAAAATTTGAAAAAATGTTTTCCGCGGTGTCTCAAATTAAAGAGCTTGATCTGGGCGTAAAAGAGACAATAGCCTATTTTTCCATGGAATTTGGACTTCATGAATCTTTGCCGTTTTTTGCAGGTGGTTTAGGTATTCTTGCCGGTGATCATCTAAAAGCATCTTCTACTCTTGGGATTCCGTTGACTGGTATCGGTCTATTTTTCCGGGAAGGTTATTTCAGGCAGTTTCTTGATCATAATGGATGGCAGCAGGAAACCTATCCCATCAATGATGTGTTTGAACTTCCTGTTCAACGAGTAAAAGACAACACAGGTTTTGATATAAAAATTGAAATACCAGGACCCGAAGGCAAGATCTGTGCCTGTGTCTGGCAATTAAAGATCGGAAAAATCAAATTATTATTGCTGGATACAAACTTACCGGAAAATCCAAAAAATATCAGGGAGATTACATCACGGCTATATGCCAGTCATGGCAAGACCCGAGTTGCCCAGGAAATATTATTGGGAATTGGTGGTATCAAGGCTTTGAGCGCCATGGATATATTTCCCAATATCTGTCACATGAATGAAGGGCATTGTTCCTTTGCCGGGTTGGAAAGAGTTTCAATTATCATGGACAAGTATAACCTGGACTTTCACAGTGCTGTTCAAATCTGTAAGAGAAGCTCGGTTTTTACCACCCATACCCCGGTCGCTGCCGGGCATGATGAATTCCCAAAGGAATTGATCATGCCCTATATTAAGCCTTATGCTGAAAAATTTGGTATTGCAGTTGATGAATTGTTATCCCTGGGAGAGCCCCCTGGCATTAAGGATACAGGGAAATTTTGCCTGTTCATTTTTGGCGCTAATTTTTCAGGCTATATCAATGGTGTCAGCCGGATGCACGGTCAGGTGGCTCGCAGGATGTGGCAGTCTTTATGGCCAGGAAGGCCTGTGGAAGAAATACCCATTTCACATATTACAAACGGGGTGCATATTTGTTCTTATTTTTCCAGACTTAAAAACGCTTTATTTGAACGTTATCTGCCGCCAGAGTGGACCAAGTGTCTATCCAACCCAGACCTGATTTCAAGAATAGACCATATAGAAGATGATGAGCTGTGGCATGTCCATGAAATGGACCGGTCCAATTTAATCAGAAAATGCCGGCAGTTATTATTGAAACAATATGAAAGGCGGAATGCACACAGAAATTTACTGGATGAAATTGACACTGTGTTTGACGGTAAGGTATTGACCATTTGTTTTGCCCGCAGATTTGCGACGTATAAGCGGGCAGGGCTTTTATTAAAAGACATCCCCCGGTTGACACGACTCATCACTGATGAGAACAGGCCTATCCAGCTCGTGTTTGCAGGCAAAGCCCATCCCAATGACAATGAAGGTAAAAATATCATCAAAAAAATTGTTGACCTTGCAAGGGTTCATGATGTCAGGCACCGGGTTGTCTTTCTTGAAAATTACGATATCAATATTGCAAGATATATGGTCCAGGGATGTGATGTATGGCTCAATACACCCAGAAAACCTAATGAAGCCTGTGGTACTTCAGGGATGAAAGCATCTGCAAATGGCGGGTTAAATCTTTCCATTCTGGATGGGTGGTGGTGTGAAGGATTTAAGGAGAACCGGGGATGGAGCATTGGAAACGGAGATATTTATGATGACCATGAATACGAGGATGAGGTTGAAAGCCAGGCTCTGTTCAATATTCTTGAAAATGAGGTGATTCCAAAATTTTATGATAAGAAAAGAGGCAGGCCACCTGTAAAATGGATAAAGATGATGAAAGAGGCCATGAAAATGGCCATCATTGATTTTTCCAGCGACCGGATGGTCAGGGAGTATTCCACAAGATTTTATATTCCTGCAGCCAGAAATTTTAAATTATTAACAGATGATTCAGCCAGGAAAGCCAAGGAGCTGGCATTGACCCAGTCCAGGTTGATATCCCTGTGGAGCAGCATTGAATTATCAAAACCAGAAGTTACCACGGAAATTGATTTTATCGTTGGGGATACCTTCAGGATCACCCTTAAGGTTTTTCTTGGTGAATTGACCCCGGAAGAGGTTGAGGTCCAGATTTATCATGGCAGAATAAGATCTTCAGATCATCTTGAGGGAAGCCGCGGGGAAACCATGTGGCTGCAGAAAACAACGGCTGAAGGCACGCACATTTATGCCTGTACTATTACCTGTTCAGATTCAGGACGTTTTGGCTATACAGCCAGGGTTATTCCAAAAGGAGATGAGGTATTGAGCAATACTCCAGGTCTTATCACCTGGGCCAATGGAGAAGGTTAAAATGGTGAATGGTTAATGGTGAACCGCACAGGACAAAATTATTTAAGTCGATTTTTTAAATTAAATGCCGTGTTTTCAGGGCGCAGTCGGGCAGGATGAATCGGCTTTCAAAATGTAAAGTTATTTTTGAGTGGGCCCTAAAGGCAAGAGCGAAACCCGGCAAAGGAAAAAGAGAATGGCACAAAAACCGAGAATCCTGATTGTGACTCCGGAAGTGACTTATCTTCCTGAAGATATGGGTGATCAGTCTAATTATTCTGCAAAGGCAGGAGGACTTGCCGATGTGTCTGCAGCGCTTATAAGTGCATTGTTTGATTTTGGCTGTGATGTCCATGTGGCTCTGCCGGATTATCGTTCTATTTTTAGTGGATACACCACAAAGACACACAACAGGGAACTTGAAAAAATCAGAAAACGCCTGGATGATGAAAGAATTCATCTGGCTGCTGACCGGGCG
>JAQICW010000258.1 GCA_027858355.1 Desulfobacula sp. | reverse complement strand
GGGGAAACCTTCGAAATACCCATGGTAGGGGTCGATTATACCATTGATCCCACTAATAAAATAATCATGAAGACTTACCAGGCCGATAAGCCGGTAAGCTATCAGGCCGGAGTCATACTACTAACCACATTGGCCGCTTCTAAAGGTGTCCCTCCCAGTGGTCGGATGGTTGTACCTCAGGAGTTACCCGGTGGCCGGATGTTCTTCACCGGTGCCCACTCTCTTGCCACTGAACGGTTAGTTAAAAATTTCGAAAAGGATTCAGACCAATTGATCGATCGTATCCTTGGACTTGGAGGCATAATGATCAAGGGGGCCGATGTAGCGGTTCAATTACCTGGGTTGCCATATGTGCCATTATATATATTATTGTGGCATGGGGATCAGGGGGAAGCCGGCAGAGCGGTCATCGGAATTGATGACAGGGCGCATTTCCATTTGGATTTGGCAGGCGTTTTCGCTTTGACCAATATCCTTGTATATAGACTTTGCAAAGATCAAAATTAAAAGTATTGCCGAACAACGCTATGCATCAGATGGGCAGGGGCGTAGCGATTGAGGCAATACTGAGTTTTAAGTTTAATTGCCATTTACAAAGGCCCGTTCACCATGCCCACTGGTGATGGCCACGTTAGAGCATCAATTAAGAAAGGAGAATAGTATGTCTGTTAATGTTGTATCATTAACCGAAAAAATCGGAAAATTGAAAGACCAAAATGAATACAGGATTATTGCTCAGATGAATGATTACCAATTCAAATTAATCAGAATGGATAGGGAATTTATTTGGCATTCCCATGCAGATACGGATGAGACCTTTTTTGTCATTGATGGTGAGTTGGAAATAGCATTGAGAGACAAAATACTAAAACTGAAGGCAAATGAAATGGTAGTGATCCCAAAGGGAATTGAGCACAAGCCAAAATCAATTGGAGAGTGCAAAATAATGCTAATCGAGCCAGGTGGCACATTAAATACGGGCAACGCCGGAGGTCAATTGACGGATACAAGAGAAGAGTGGCTTTAAGCGGTGGAGCACACAGATGGAGCGCTTATAAATCAACTGGGGTGGAAGAGGTAAAAGCCGTCATTAAGGATCTGGATGGGAATGATCCCCTGCTGTATGCTGCAAAAAAGGCAATTGGCCCGAGACAATTGACGGAAGATGAGGCAAGGGACACTGCCCGGCGGGCATATGCGGGGAACTCAAGTCTCAGCTCTACAGCTATCGGAAAAGCCATCGGGCGATCAAGGCAAGCTGTGGACGCTTATATAGCCGATCTTCGCGCTGTGAACCAAATGGGCAGAGACATCAAAATATTCCGAATGCACCGACTTGGCATCCCCCAGGACAGGATGGCAAAGAGATTGGGGTTAGATCAAAAAACAATTCATTACCATTTAGGGAAAATACCAGTATTGGCAAATTCCCTAAATGGCGATTTACGTGTGACCTTCAGGTTATCCCGTGGTTTTACAGTTACCCAGGTGGCGCAAAAGCACGGCTGGACTGATCCCATGGCCGGAGGCGGCGTGACCCCAGACACCTGTCTTGCCATGGACCGCAGGTGCTGGGCGCCCTGAGATCGAAACCTTTACATGGGACATTTCATCTGCTCTCAGAACAGCCTGATATGGGAAAAAGGGTACCGGAATTTGATTTGGCATATTTAAGAGAATTAATACGTCCTCCTTTCAGGATTGTTTATCGCAGGGCAATGGGCTTTGAAAGGATTTCCGACCAGATAACGGCCTGCTGAAGCTGATTCGATGAAAATTTTGGCTGTCCAAAGATGGTTGTCAAAGATGGTTGTTGAACAAAAACTTGTTTTTCAGGCGTTGGGGCAGGGCGCACCTTCTCTTTTACCGGCATTACCAGATCTGCGGCAGATACAGGTGGTTGAACCACCGGCACAAACGCTTCTTCAGGGGATGCCTCATAAGTGTCCTGAAAGTCCTCCTCCCCGGCCAATTGGTCCCAGATGTTTTCCTGGGTTTCCCGGGGCTGCTTTCCCTTTGCAGCCTCCTGCTCAAGGTTTTCGGCATATTGCCGGATCTGATCGCCCAGCTTCTCAAACAAGGACAATTTTCTGGCCTTTTCAGCCGGATTTGATATTGCTGTGTTTTTTTTCCTTTTGTTGAACCGCTTTAAAAGGGCCGGAAAGGCAAAAAATAAAATGATCAGTAAAAATGAAATGATTGAATCAAAATCCATGGCAGGTCCTTAAAAATTATTCGGTATGATCCGATTTAAAATAGGATCCCTGCCCCAAAAAGGCCAGGGACCCTATCATCAATGGTATTTAACCCGGTTATGGTTGCTGGTCCGGTTCCGGAGTGGCAATCTTGTCTCTCATTTTGGTGTCTGCGGAAATATTCTGCATTTTATAATAATCCATGATCCCTAAGTTCCCGCTTCTGAACGCCTCTGCCATGGCAAGGGGCACCTGGGCCTCTGCCTCCACAACCTTGGCCCTCATTTCCTGGACCCGGGCTCTCATCTCCTGCTCCTGGGCAAATGCCATGGCCCGCTTTTCTTCTGC
>JAQICW010000244.1 GCA_027858355.1 Desulfobacula sp. | reverse complement strand
GGCAGTTTTTATGCTGGGCTGCCAGGATCAGTTTTTGTGCGAGAACATCAATGACGGCTTCCTGAAAAGAGGCGGCAATCTGTGCTTTTTCATCTGCTGTGACAATATGGTTGTCATGGATATACCGGGCAACGGAGGACTTTAGACCGCTGAAGCTGAAATCAAAACTGCCTTTTTCAAGCATTGTCCGGGGAAATGTAATGGCAGCAGGATCTTTTGTTTTTGCAAGACGTTCAATTATCGGGCCACCAGGATAGCCTAATTCCAGCATTTTTGCCACTTTATCAAAGGCTTCTCCGGCTGCATCATCCCTTGTCTGTCCCATGAGTTCAAAATTATCATATGAGGTGACATGGTAGATATTGGTGTGTCCTCCGGAAACCACCAGGGCAATAAAGGGGAAATCAGGTTTTGAGTCCATCAGAAACAGCGAATAGATATGGGCTTCCAGATGATTGACTCCGACAAAAGGAAGGTGCCGCGCCCAGGCAAAAGATTTGGCAAAGGTAAATCCCACCAAAAGGGCACCGATCAGCCCGGGGCCTCGTGTCGCAGCAACAGCATCAATATCCTCAAGGGTGATATTTGCTTTGCTTATGGCTTCATCCACCACGGAGGTAATGGCTTGGATGTGCATTCGTGAGGCAAGTTCAGGTACAACACCGCCATATTTATGGTGAACATCAATCTGGGTAGCGATGACGGAAGAAAGGATGTTTGTGCCATCCTGGACAATGGCGGCTGCGGTTTCATCACAGGATGATTCAATCCCAAGTACTATCATGATACTACAGGTCTAAACCCATTGGGTCTGGGTCTCATTATTTTCCCTGGATTCAACCTCACCGATGAAATATGCTTTTTCATCCATTGCCTCGAGCCTGTCCATGACTTCCTGGGCAGATGCATCAGGTACCACAATTACCATGCCAATGCCATTGTTAAAGGTTCTCTGCATTTCAGAATCTGAAACAGATCCTTCTTTTTGAAGGATTTTAAAAACAGGGGGAATTTTCCAGGTATCCTTGTGAACAATGGCTTTACATGCTTCCGGGATGACCCGGATTATATTTTCATCAATGCCGCCCCCCGTGATATGGACAATTCCGTGAATGGGCAGATCTCTTAAGAGGCTTAAAATAGTCGGGACATAAATGAAGGTGGGTTTAAGGAGTTCTTCTCCAAGCGTAATATCAAGTTCATTGAGTTTAGTATCTACAGTATATTTGCATTTATCAAAAAAGATTTTTCTGACAAGGGAAAATCCATTGCTGTGCACACCGCTTGAGGCAAGACCAATGAGTTTATGGCCGTTTCTGATGTAGGAACCGTCTATGATTTTATCGTTGTCCACAATACCCACGGAAAACCCGGAAAGATCATATTCTCCTTTTTGATACAGCCCCGGCATTTCTGCGGTTTCACCACCGATCAAAGAGCATCCGGCAAGATTGCATCCCTTGGCAATTCCCAGGATAATTTTTTCAGCCACATCATTGTCAAGAACCCCCATGGCCAGGTAATCAAGAAAAAACAGGGGTTTGGCGCCCTGGACGATAATATCGATAACACACATGGCCACAAGGTCAATACCAATGGTATCATGCTGGTCCATCATAAAAGCAATTTTAAGCTTGGTTCCGACGCCGTCCGTTGAACTGACCAGAACCGGGTTGGCAACATTGGAAAGATTCAGGGAATAAAGACCTCCAAAACCACCTATTTCACCCATCACACCAGTTCGTGGAGTGGTTTTTGCAATATCTTTAATTCGATCAACCAATTTATTTGCTTTGTCGATATTAACACCTGAGTCTGCATAAGTTAAGCGATTGCTCATATAAGGCCACCTTTTTCAATTACAAATATTAAACCTTGTGATGCTGAAATGATAAACAGAATGTGCTGAAAAGTCAAAAGCTTTTTGACATCATCCTTTGAATATTGTATTTACTTTAATTTTAAATGGAAGTTTACATCGGAGAATCTAAAGAGAATGAAAATAATCCATATTGGAATTTTAGGGTATGGAGTTGTAGGCACTGGTGTGGCAAGGCTGTTAAAACAAAAAAAACAATTGCTGGAATCCAGAACAGGGGCTGTTTTAAACCTTAAAACCATTGCTGATATTGATACGACTACAGATCGGGGCCTTGATCTTGGAACCACCATTCTGGTTTCTGATGCAAATTTGATTATCAATGACCCCCAGATAGATATTATTGTGGAAACCATTGGTGGCGAAACCATTGCCAGAAAGTTTATTATAGATTCCCTTGAAAATAAAAAACATGTGGTAACGGCAAACAAAGCCCTTTTGGCCGGGTTTGGAAATGATCTTGTCAAGGCGGCCAGGAAAAATCTGGTTGATCTGGCCTTTGAAGCCAGTTGCGGTGGCTGCATGCCCATTATCAAAGCCTTGAAGGAGTCCCTTGTTGCCAATGATATCAAGTCTATGTCAGCAATTTTAAACGGGACCTGCAATTATATCCTTACTAAAATTTCCAGGGACGGGTCAGACTTTGAAGATGCTTTAAAGGATGCCCAACAATTAGGATATGCTGAAACCGAACCCTCTCTGGACATAGATGGATTTGATACAGCCCATAAACTTGCCATTTTAAATTCTCTTGCCCACGGCATGGAAATTAATTTAAAAGACATTCATGTGGAAGGTATCCGGAATATTACACCTGTGGATATTGAATTTGCACGGTCCTTTGGATATACCATCAAGCTTCTGGCCATTGGAAAAATCCATGAAGACCATGTGGAAGCAAGGGTACATCCAACAATGATATCCAGTTCAAACCCTTTATCTTACGTTGATGGGTCCATGAATGCCATTGTCATTGATGCTGATGCCACAGGGCAGACCATGCTCTATGGCCATGGGGCCGGTATGCTGCCCACGGCCAGTGCCGTATTAAGTGATATCGTTGATATTGCACGAAATATTATTTCAGGCATTAAAAGACGGGTTCCAATTCTGGGATATCCTGAAGATAATATTAAGCCAATTCCGATCCTTTCCATGGAGGAACTGTATACAAAATATTATCTCAGGTTTGAAGCCCAGGATCATCCAGGTGTGCTGGCAAAAATTTCCGGAATTTTAGGAGAAAATAATATCAGTATTAAATCCGTCCACCAAAAGGGGCGGAAAAGCAATGGAAAAGTACCCGTTGTAATGATCACCCATATTGCCAGGGAAGCATGGGTGCAAAAGGCGTTAAAACAAATTTCAAAAACAGATTCAGTTGTAGGTGATCCCATTTTGATTAGAATTGAAGAAACTGACCAGGAGTAGTGTGATGAAGATATTGGTTGCGGACGTAGAAGGTGTTTTTTTGCCGGAGATATGGATTAATGTTGCAAAAAAAACCGGGATCGAGGAGCTTAAGCTGACCACCCGGGATATCAGTGATTATAATGTGTTAATGAAAAAACGGCTTTCTTTGCTGAAAAAGAATAATTTAAAGATTCAGGATATTAAAAATGTTATTGCCACTCTGGAGCCTCTTGAGGGCGCACTGGATATTTTAAACTGGATCAGGGAGAATTCACAGATTATTCTGTTGTCAGATACCTTTGAAGAGTTTGCAAAGCCTTTGATGGCAAAGTTGAATTATCCAACACTCTTATGCCATAACCTGACCATTGACAAAAACGGCAATATCACGGATTACAACCTCAGGATAGAAAATCAGAAAAAAGAGGCTGTAAAAGCCTTAAAGGCAATGAATTATCATGTGATTGCTTTTGGAGATTCCTATAATGATATCGGGATGATCCAGGAAGCCGACCAGGGGTTTTTCTTTAGTCCGCCAGAGTCTGTAATCATGGATTTTCCCGATATTCCCGTGACAAGGAACTACTCGGAACTTAAAACCATGATCACATCATTACTGGATATCTGATGATTAATATTGATGGATTTAAAAATGTAACAGCTCTTGTCATTGGTGACCTGATGATTGATGAGTACCTGTGGGGAAGCGTGGACCGGATTTCTCCGGAAGCACCCGTTCCCGTGGTTTGCGTGGAAAAAGAAAGCCATACCCTTGGGGGTGCGGGAAATGTGATTCAGAACCTGGTGGCCATGGGCGCAAATGTTCTGGCCATTGGTACTGCAGGGACTGGTAAAACTGGCCAGATGATATTTGAAAAGCTTGAAAGTCTGGGCATTGAAACAGATGGGATCATCAGTGAACCACAAAGGCCTTCAACCCGAAAAACAAGAGTGATTGCCTCTAACCAGCAGGTGTTGAGGATTGACAGGGAAATAAAGCGGAATATCAATGCCGACACCCTTGAACGACTGGTTAAAATAATTGAGGATAAAATTTCAAGGGTAAACCTTATTATTCTTTCAGATTATGATAAAGGACTTCTCACCCGTGAACTTATTGGGCAGACAGTTAAACTGGCAAAAAAGCACAAGGTCATGATATTGGCCGATCCCAAGGCCCTTGATTTTTCAAAATATGAACAGGTCTCCATACTTACACCAAATAAAAAAGAGGCAGGTCTTGCAACAAATATGGATATCAAATCAGAAAATGATCTGTTTGCTGCTGGATATAAAATCATGGACCAGGCAAAACTGGAACGGCTCTTAATTACGTGTGGTAAAGATGGCATGGTGTTGTTTGAAAAAGGCAAAGATCCCTATACTATTGAATCCAAAGCCCGACAGATATTTGATGTTTCCGGTGCCGGAGATACAGCCATTTCTTTTCTGGGTCTTGGTCTTGCCATTGGTGCAACCTTTAAGCAAAGTGCAATGGTTGCCAATGCAGCATCAGGAATCGTTGTGGCAAAGGTCGGAACAGCCACTGTTTCAATTGATGAGCTTCGGCAGGCCCTGGCAGATTAAAAAATATCCAGACAAAAAAAATTAAAAAAACTTGACAAAAACATGATGTTTCTATATATTGCCTTTTGTTGATGCGGGGTGGAGCAGTCTGGTAGCTCGTCGGGCTCATAACCCGAAGGTCGTTGGTTCAAATCCTTCCCCCGCTACCAAAATAATAACAAGGGTCTTGGAAGTTTTTCAAGACCCTTTTTTTTGTTTCTGAATTTAGACTTCCAACCGTATTTCCAACCTACAGAGTGATTCCATCAATATTTTATGTGGTGTGAATTTTATTTAAAAAGAATGTCCTTATGGCCTCTCACGCCGGAAACTCGGGTTAGATTCCCGGTGGGATCACCACTTAGACTATCAATGCTTTCAACGATTTGTTGAGAGCTTTTTTTCTTTTTGGAAATGAGAGCCCCCCACCGTATCCCCCACCTGTAATAGCAAATTCAGGGTACCTGACGGCCCACCATAAAAATCAAGGGCTTTCAGCGTTTTTCGTTGCAAGCCTTTTTTGTTTTTTAAGGAAAAATTCTACGCATGTTCTACATAAAATTCATTATTATCACTTTCGCATAATCAGTTATATCAGGTTTTATGAGGCTATTTATGGATCAAGATAAGCGTGTTCGATCCTCAGTCAATTTTTTATATGATTAATCCCATTTTGGATTAATGCCTTTGATTAATGTTGGCAGAAAATAAAGTTGAATTCTAACGGCAAGTATCAGGCGGGGCTATTCGCCGTCAGATGCATCCTTCAGTTGGGGAATTTCTTCATTTTTTGAGATCATTC
>JAQICW010000236.1 GCA_027858355.1 Desulfobacula sp. | reverse complement strand
GTACTGACCCCTCCGGTCCGCATTTTTACCAAATTTTTGGAAATGCAGTGGTAGGAAATTCCATGGATTTTTAAAAATCTCAACAATAGTTCAAAATCAGCAGCAATCTTATAGTCTTCCTTATAAAGCCCAAAGGATTCATAACACTTCCGCAAAACAAAAAATGCTGGATGTGCCGGCATCATCCCAAACTCAAACATCTTTGGTGCAAACCCCTCAGAAGAATAAAACCTTATGGTCTTGTTTAAATTATTTGGAGATACATACACAAGATTACCACAGATAGCGCTAACCTCTTTTTCTTCAAACGCATTTACAACCTCGGAGATACAAGTACTATCAAAATAAATATCATCGGCATTCAATATACCAATAACATCACCTGTCGCAAGCTTTATTCCTTTGTTCATAGCATCATATATGCCATTGTCCGGTTCTGAAATATATTGCTGTATTATGGCGGCGTGCTTTTTAACGATTTCCATGGTCTTGTCTGTAGAACAACCATCAATCACGATATGCTCTTTCCTGGAATAATCCTGAGCTGCAACTGATAATATTGTGTCTTCTATTGTAGTTTCACAATTATATGACACGGTAATAATAGAAACCTTCATTTTTTAATATAAACAGATCTCAATGTTTTAGTGGGTTTATAACCAGACGCAAGCATTCGCGTATTATCAAAGACCAAATCTTTAGCAAGTTTGTCATAGATTGAATGAATCCATTCAGAATTACGCTTCATAAATTTTCCAATTATACGGGTTACTACCCAAATCAGACACAGAGGAATTGTAACAACCCATCTGTCTGGATGATATCTGGATTGTTTAAACGTTTGGATTATTTCATTAAAAGCACATGGGAATTGATCACATACATTCAAGGTATTGAAAAATTGGTTGCCTAAATCACTCTCGACTCGAAAAGCAATAAAACCCACAAGATTTTCCCTGGACAACACAGATACTTTCTGACAACCAGATCCAAATCTCATATAAAATAATTTCTTAGGCGCAAACACCCTTTTTTCCAGATTAGCGCTCCAAAAGGTATCATAGACAGGCGCCAACCTCAAAATATCCACCCTATTCACCAGAGATTGATTATAAAGCTGTGCTAAATTTTTTTCAGCTTTCAATTTACTTACCGCATAATCGCTTGTGGGAAAGCATTCGTCATTTTCGTTCACCTTTTCTCGAATCTGTTTTTCACCGTATACAGAAATAGATGAAAGAAAAATAAAATAAACCTTTGGGTTAACTCTGGCAGCTTCCAGGGAAAGCATTTTTGTTGCGAGATTATTTAATTGATCGTAATCTTCACCGCACAATCTTTTGTTGAACTTCTGATGGGCTATCCCAGCGCAATGAATCACTATATCCGGCCTGTATTTCCCTATAACGGACCGAATACCATCCTGGTCCAGAATGCATCCTTTGACAGATGTCACTCCTGCAATAGGATAAGCATTTTTATCAAATCCAATTACATGATTCTTCAAAGCCAAATTCCCACATATTGCCCGGCCGACAAACCCTGAAGCCCCTGTCACAAGAATTGTTTTCATTTTTTAAATAACCTTCCTGTTCGCTATATCAATCTTAAAAGACATTAAATATTTTCAAAAAATTTATTAAATGAATCAGTAAAATCAATTTAGATCATCCTGCTAACGGCAGTCACTTTATGGATAGCGTTAGTGACATTCTCCACCCATTCAGGGATCGTATGCTTTTGGATAATATCCAATGACACGCCTGACATATCCCCTCTAATTTTTGGATTTTCATAGAGGTTAACTAATCCTGCCGTTAAACTTTTGGAATTTCCTGCCTGAAACACAAACCCGTTTTCCCCATGATAAACCAGCGTCTGGTGGGCTCCGACTCTATCGGAAACAACAACCGGCAGACCCGCCTCCATTGCTTCATTCACGACCAGTCCCCACGCCTCACTGAGGCTTGGGAGAACAAAAACATCTGCCGCGATATACCGTTTGGTAAGCGCTGGTCCCTCAAGAAATCCTGTAAACTCTACATTCAGATTCCGACTCTCCACCTCGTCTCTCAAATCGTTCTCACAAGGTCCCATACCTACGAACACGGCTCTCGCCTGTATATTCCTGGCAGACAACTTTTCCAAAGAATCCAAAAGAGTATATAATCCCTTTTCTCGTGAGAATCTGCCTACATACAAGAGTACAAATTCGTTACGCCACCCCAATTCATCTCTGATAGACTCTCTCCCCTGTGTTAATTGAAGGCTCTCCAATCGAGACAATCTGGGTGCGGGATTCCCAACAATATGAATATTTTCCTGATTTTTAAAATATCTGCAAACATATTCTTTTTGCCCTATTCCGGTCGTCAAAACACCTATGGCAGAACCATATACAAGCCTTTTCAATTTTTCTCTGAACAAAGAAAAAGACCGTTCTTCATATTGGTGATTGGGCGAGAATACACAAACTTTTTTTTTCAACAGCGCACATAGAAAGGCTGCCGAAACAAAATCCGGATCCCCATAGGGCATTATCAACAAATCGAATGATCCGCCCACGAGCGTCCAGGGCATGGGAAATCGTCGATTTACTTTAGCGTAGCCCGATATCGCCTTTTCTTTCCGAATAATCTGATATGTAAATTTCCAGTCCTTTTTTTCTGATATTATTGGAAGGAATTTACTTTCATTGGAAAGGAATACAACTTCTAAATGCACCCCCTCTTGATCTGACAAAGCGTTATACCGTTCCACCCAATAGGGCACTGGCCACCATGTAGCCCAGCGTATTCTTATTCCCTCTCTATTGTTCAATGCAGAGGATTCTCCTAACAAACTTGTCGTTCATTTAAAAACTGAAGATTCACCAAAGTAACATACAATGTATGATCCATAAATTTTCGTGAAAAACTGTGAACTTCAGTTTAAAAAGATATGGGGAAATATTCCGGATTTTCCAATTGCCACTTTTGGGGATTCTTACAAAATTTCTGGTACGAATTCAAAACCAACCTAGATTCCCCCTGCATAACGACTCGTCCTTTTTCAAGCCAAATTGCCCTATTACAAATTTTTTTCAGCTGGTTAGAATTATGTGAAACAATTATCGCGCATCTGGTCAAAGCATGTAAATTTTTTATTCGCTCCATGGCTTTTTCTCGAAAACTACTGTCCCCGGTAGCCATCACCTCGTCCAGGATAAGGATATCTGGCTGAATAGCAGTGGCAATGGCAAAGGCCAAGCGACTTTTCATCCCGCTCGAATAGGTGTATACCGCTTCATCCATAAATGCTCCGATATCTGCAAAATCTTCGATTCCATCCATTTTCCGACTAATTTCAGATTTCTTCAGCCCAAGAAGACTGCCGCTTATATATACATTTTCTCTGCCGGACAACTGTTTTTGGAATCCAACACCCAATGCCAGAAGCTGCACTTTGCCATTAACAAACATACATCCTTCGTCTGGAGGATAAATCTTTGTGCACACCATGGACAATGTACTTTTTCCAGAACCGTTTCGCCCTATTATCCCCATGGTGTCTCCTTCACGAAGCTGGAAGGAAACATTTTTCAACGCCCAAAATAATTGTTTTTTTTTTCGTGAAAATAATAGATCAAAAAGTGATGTATGCCTTTGAAAAAACAGGCTCACATTGTCAAAAGAAACCATTACAGGTTGAAGAGCCGTTGATGATTCGCATGGAGATGCTTCGAGTTTAGTCATTCTATAATAAATCCAGTTTCTATTTTTTTAAATCACCTTGGGAACATAGGGTGAAACTCTTCTAAAAAACATCAACCCCAGTTGAAGGGTGCCCATTGTCACTATAAAAATAATCAATATCGGATAAAGATCAAACATCTTTCCATAAAACAGAAGATCCCTTACTGCTGTTATAATATGAACCATTGGATTAAGGGAATATAATATTTTAAAATAATTTGGAATGGATTCAAGCCCATAAATCCTGTCAGGAGAATAAAGGACCGGGCTGATATAAAACCCAAACCGCAGAATATACGCTACAATTTTCCCTGTATCCCTTACATATGCATGAAATATTGATAAAAACAATCCCAAAGAACTGGTCATCAGCACCATTAAAAAAACAAGGATAAAAATAGCAGGTGTCTGGGTCCCAATAACTTGGTTATTCCATATTGTAATGATCATAAGACCAATCGTATAAAAAAAAGCCTGAACAATGGATGAAATAATGACATAAAAAAAAATGGGCAGAGAGGCCTGCTTAATGAGCCCTGCGCTTCTTACAAGTGAGTTTGTACACAAATTGACCGATCGAGCAAAGGACTGCCAGGTAACAATGCCGCATAGAGCGAACAAATGATAATTGGGTCCCCCTCTTTCAAAAACAATACTTACAACAAAATAATAAATCGCCATGAAAAATAAAGGGTCCAAAATCCACCACAGCAATCCGAGTCTGGTATTGGTCACCGTGGTTTTGAGGTTTACATAGAACTGACTGCCCAGTGCTTCATGATTTTTCCAAATATCTTTAGTTGTTTCTAACATTATGTTCCCATTTTTCCATTTCGAATCATTTCCCATATAGAGCTTCGATTGAGAGTTACCCATAAGATATTCAGGTATGCTTGCGTACATACATATAATCAAAAATAAGGCCAATAAATCTGAAAGGTAACATTATGGTATTTTTCCCGGGCTTGGACACGGCATCAATAAAAATTTGGCCGATTCGGAATGAATAGGAGTCCCTCAAAGCAAAGTTATTATCTTCAAGTCTTTTTAATCTATCTGACAAATTGTTCGGTTTTGTACCAAACTTGCTATCAGAATTTACGCTTTGTCTTTCCATGGAAAAAGTACTAAATAATCGTCGTTTCAAATTTTCCAACTCTTCATCCATTTTCTTTATCTGATGTAAATAGTCATTATTCTGTAAAGCAATTTTTTCCAACTGTTTTTTCAGCTCTTCTTCCCGAGCTGCTTGTTCAATGCAAGTTGGTTCTGTATTCTGTCTTTCTTTATCTTGTTGGATCATATGGATCATATCCTGTTCTTCATATTCATTGATTCTGATTGCATTCCTTTGATTTTAAATAAAAACATTTTTTTCGCCCACACCCTCGCAAATAAACTTTCCCCTAAAATCCATTTTTTGCACCCGCCATGTATGAGAGGAAACAGCAGAGCGGCTAATCAATACATTAAACCGGTCTGTAATGCCTATCTTGTATTTTTGGGGGTCAAAATTTAATTGAAACTCAGAATCCGCTGCTGCAATATTTTTGGAAGAAAATTTGTGGCTTTTAAAAAAGTCTTTTCGGCAACAAAATGTATTCCCCCCTATCCATGCAGTACTTGAGTCTAAATCAGCAATATTTCTTACGAGATAATCGGGTCTTCTCATCCTTCTTTCATAGGTTTTATTTTCGTTCTCCAAATAAAAGAAAGGCACGCGTTTGCCCATAAAATCAAACTGAACAGCCCTTGTTGAAAGCATCATATCCAAAATATAATTTTCACCATAATAATCATCATCATCCATTTTAAAAATATATTCGCCCATTGCCGCACTGAATCCAACATTTAGGGCTTCACCATTGGACATTTCACGGGGAGTATGAAAAAATTTAATATTTTTATCATGATCATAACGCCTGCGTATTCTTTCTATATCGATATCATCTGAATTAAATACCATTATCAGTTCTTTGTTTGGATAGGTTTGCTTTTTAAAATTTTCAATTGCGTTTTCCAGGCAATGGGGCCTATACGTAGTTGTCGTGATGCTTGCCAGGGGATATTCGCACCAATCATGATTTATACCGATTTGTCGACATATTGTTTGAAATCTATGGGAGAACGTATGCTTTAAAAAAATTTTTCTGCGCAGCGTTAATGCCTTTTTTCCCCGGAATAATTTATCTGATAAAATAGCCTTAGAAAATTCTCTGGGATTTTCTTGATCATTTAACAGCTCATATCTTATATCATTTGAATCAATAGGGTCCAGACTGATTGCAGCAGCACCGCATGAAATTGCGATTAACGTCATCCATTGATAAAATGTATCAGAACCCTGTTGATTGTTTTTTGTTAAAAAAATTTTTGTATATTTTAAAGCTGCTTCAAATCTATTGCGTGTCAATGTTCCCAGGTATCTTTTTTCATTATTAAATTTTAAAAAACTACTATCTAACCCTTCTAATTCATGATCACTATAAACATACAATCCATTTTTGTTGAAAAAACCCAATAAAGCGCTGTTATTTAATTGATTCACTGTCCTGATATCACAAATTGAATTCCAAAGATATCCTCTATCGGCTCTTTCCTCCAGGCGGAAAGGATTATGCAAAACCGGCTGGACCGCTGGAGGAAGCAAATTTGCGGTTACACCTTTCTCACCCATTTTTCTTACACTTGCGAAATCACTACAATAAACATATTGAGAACACGTCACTATTTTACTGAATTTCTCACAAGACTCAGGACCAAACGTATACCAAAAAACTATTGGTATATTGATTCTTCTAAACGACCCAAGTAATAATAAAACAACTTCCTGTTTTTGCCCCTGATTGTATAATGCGAACTCCCAATCACCAGCGCTATCTATAAAACATGATTCAATCAATAAAAAATCAAATCTGTTTTGCTCTATTTGATCTTTCCAGTTCAAAATTTTCAGAGGTACCAACTCCCCTTCAAATCTTAAATAATCGTATAAATTTTCAGATATGATTGTGGCAAACTGCAACGATGACCTTTGAGGATAATCACTGTTATTCCAATAGGGTATGTTCAAATCATCCGCCCCTTCAGTGATGTAGTTATAGCTTTTATTTTCATTCACTTGGGATCGCCTTGACATTTAAGTATATCCCTTTTTTCTGCAATTTATTATCCAGAATTTCGATTTTTTTTCTTAACTCACTTATTTTTTCTTCTACAGTGGAAGGATTTATGTCATGGGTAAATTTTAATTTATCGGAATCAAACAGTTCATCATTAGAAGGGACGCAATTATTCAAGAGGGCATACTCGTATATTGTTTTTTGCTTTTTTAAAAATTGAAATTTTCGTTTGAAAAAAATTGGACTATTCTGAACATCCCAGTCTTTGGCTCTTTTGCCTTCTTTTGCACTGTTGATAAAATCTTCATCAAATTTATTCATACTTATTTCTTCATTGGTAATTCCGGGGAAAATCTGATTAAACTTATTTTGTACAATTTCCTTGTAATTAAAAAAATCCCAATTATATTTTTGCGCTTCCTTAGTTCTGCCTTTATCATCAACCAGCATATCACTCCAATAATCAGTGGCGTTTTTCTTTTGTTTGACAGATACCAACCAATTTGAAGGTCTTGCAATGGAAATGATCGGTATGCCTTGTTCTCTGGTTTTTATGGAAAATTTTATATCGCACATGACCCGGGACAAAAAATCATCCAGACAAAGTTTCATACATTTAGTATGAAAAGCCAATGTCCCTGAGCCTGCAAGTGTTACAAATTTATCCGTATTTAATTTCATCTTTGCAGAATAACTTTGCAACCGTTCAAAATACCATTCAAGGGGTTCCCCCAAAATAGACCCATGGACACAAACCGGGATAGTGTCTTTATACTTTTTTAATGCCAGTATCATTTTATGCACATAATCAGAAGGATACAAAAAATCATCATCCAGAGAAAAATAATACCCTCCCTGGGCCTGTTCTATGAAAAAAAACTTTCCATTGGCACCAATATCGCCATGATCTCTACTCCATTCATATGATATTTTATCATGGTTAAGACATTCCGGGACTTTTTCATGCCCATTGAGATAAACATATACATGATCGAACTGATCAATAATAGTATTCAATACGTCAGGCAAGGAGTCCACTCTGCTCGGAATAGTAGCCATTCCTGCGATCACAGGTTCCCTGACTTGATATTGCCTCCCGGCACTACTCGCTAATAATTTATCATATTCAGTATCTTTTCTGCTGCAAATATTAATATGCTCAAATGTACAAAATTCAGATCCCATGGCACCAAAGGCTTTGAACAAATCATTTTTTGCCAGAACAACTTGAATTTCTTTTTTTTTACCGGATAAAAATATCGATTCGGATTTTTCAATATTGTTTGAAAAATTTGCAAAGGATAATTTGCAATTTGGATATAAATTCTTTTCTTGACTTATGGTATTTGGAAAATATACCGGCGGCAGCATACCAAAAAAATCAACGTTACTAGCTTCAGCATTAAACACCATATTCTCAAGATATTCAGGATCATTTGTAGCGGGATTAAACTGCATGCAATAGCGGCCATCTGCATTAGAAGTCATTACCTGTAGTGGATGCAAATAACCCTGGCTTTGAGAAATGTTAATATATTTAATATTTGTTTCTTTTAATATCAGTGCCTCTATTTCTTCACTATCTGCAGTTACATCTTTCGGAACGACTATTAACAACTCTTTATTTGAATATTTTTGATCTTTAAAATTACTGATTACCGTTTCAATATCCACAGCGTTTTCTATGATCGTATATACACTCACCAATGGCAAGAAAGCATCAGACTTGCTCAATCCGATATTGGAACATATTGTTTCAAGACGATTTTTAAAGGTATGATTTTTAAACAGATCCTGCATGGCAATTGTATGCATTTGACGTCTATGGAACTCGTTGCCAAGCAAAAAATCAATTTTATCAAGAAAATGGTCATCGGATTTATGCACATTGACAAATCTTGATCTTATATCCCGGGTATCCAATTCACCATTATGAACAACAGCCATTCCACAGCATAATGCTTCTAAGCTCCACCATTGTTGTGTTGTTGGCGTAAATGTTGAGGTATCAAAGGTCACCCCTATTTTAGCATATCGCTGAAGACACAATAAAGTAGAGTAGTCGATACATCCTCGGACACAGGAGCTTAAGCTGCCAAGATCTTCAATCTTTTTTTTCCAAAGTTCATGTCTTGAATCGAATATTGACAATCCCCTGCCTTGCAGCTCATTTAAGACTGATGGTAATTCACTACCCAAACGATGTAAATCCCCCCAGCCATCAAAAAGAATAGGAACGTCCAAATCAAAATAGCGTTCATAGTCACGGTATGGGTTATGAATTTTTGGCTGAACAGCCGGAAGAAGAATTGAAGCTGAAATATTTTTCTTATTAAATGCATCAATACTTTTGGGGTCAGCACAGAAAACAAAATCAAAATTCCGTGCAAAAGAATAAAATAAATCATGATATTTAACATCAAGGGTCTGCCAGAATACGGTTGGTACGCTGTTTTTTTTTGCCAGCTGCAATAATTTGTGCAAGCTTTCTTGAAGCTCATTTTGGACGATCTGGGCATATCCCCAATGCCCTGTACAACTTTGAAAACAGGATTCAACAAGGATAAAATCAGGCTTTGCAAATCTGATTATCTGATCCCAGTTATCCTCAGTAAGCAACAACAAATTACAGTCATATGGAAGAACTTTGCAAAACCGTTCACCGACGATTCCGGCAATTCTTAAATCCGGATTGCAGCAGCTCTCTTTTTCAAATAATTGTTCAAAAGGCAGGGTCCACCAATGACCTCGTTCCAGTGCTTTTTCAGTAACGTTCCGAATAACTAAAGGTGGTTTATTCATATTTAACTTTCATTCTTGATTTATTTTTTTAGTGAGGGCTGCAAAATGGGTTGGTTTTACAAAGATTTATTTATCCTTACGTGCAAAGACAAACTCAAAAATCAAGCTGACAAATCTGAAAGGCAGCATGATGGTATTTTTTCCAGGCTTGCCAACAGCATTGACAAATGCCTGGCCAATGCGAAATGAATAAGATGTATTCAAAGCAAAAACTTTTTTTTCAAACTTATTGATCCTGTCTTTGAGTCTTTCTTGCTGTGCCGTATGCACTTTTTCTTGCTCACTAATCCGGTCTTTGAGTCTTTCTTGCTCTCTCTTAAGCTTGGCTTCACATTCTGCCAGCTTTGATCTGACTTTATTAATTGCCAGTTTTTCATTTTTCAAATTTTTTTCTAAAAATTTTTCGCTGATCCTGAGATTAGACACTTTTTCATATAAATCTTTAATTTCCATTGTAAACGCATTGTTCTGGACAATCAGTTTTTCTATATCTTTTTCTTCCATAGTCCTGTGTGCGTTCATAGCCCACCCCTTATAATACCATTCATTAATTTTTTCGGATTAATGAACAACATTTATGTTTTGTATTATTTTTTCTCTCATACGTCTGATATGCATCGCTTTTTCCGGATCAAATCCCATCTGTTCATCAAAAATTTGTTTGGGTTCTTTTTTAAATTTAGCCGCATTCAAGAGTACAGTTTCAATATGATCAAACATTTTATTATTTGAATCTTCCCAATGTTGTAAGGTCAAATTATTTATTGGAAATAATACTGGGATGTCCATTTCATATTTGCTTTTCAATGCAGCCTCTTGTCCGTTACCATTTTGATAAACAATCTGTGGATAAGACACTATTTTCTTGCGGATATATTTTGATAAATATTTTGTATCTCTTTTTTGAAACGTTAAAACCAGGGCAACAAAAGGCAAAATTATTTCATCTTCCCACACAGCCAAAGCAGTATCAACTCTATCCTGGTCTTCTCCTCTGTTATCTCCACCATTGGAGCATAATAATTCTAATATCACCAAGGGAATATCTGTTTCATGCACCAGTAAAGAATATTTTAACCGATCTTTATGGTCAGCCGCAACAATCAAAAGATCCGGCGCAAGGTTTTTAAGATGACCTTTTGCAACTTGAAGGGATCTGTAAGGAAGATAAACAATCTTTTCAGATGTATGAAAGGATAGGATTTCATTGGCTGGAAACATTAAATAAAGCAAATGATTTCTTTTTACCATTTCAATGATAAGCCGATTGATTTTTTGGCTGTTCTTTCCAAGGGACAGAATTGAATGGCTAACCAGAAGAGCAATTTTTAAGGATGTCTTGTTTATTTTACCGGAAACCATTTTATTTTTTTTTGTTTTAAAAGGTGAAAAAGGGTTGATGATATATTTTTCATGTCCTATTAAAATGTCATGATAAATTTTTAACCATATCTTTTTGTCCAGCTTGGTTTCAGCAAATTTTCGAGCTTCAATGGAAAGAGATGCCGCCAGTTCTTTATTTTTATTTAATTGTAAAA
>JAQICW010000200.1 GCA_027858355.1 Desulfobacula sp. | reverse complement strand
CGGTTTTTAGAAAAATTGACTTCCCGATTATTCTCATTTAATAATTTTAATTTGTCTTTTTGTTCCTGTAATATGACAGCACAAACTATTTTTTGCTGTTCAATATACTCTACAATATTGTCTTTTATCATAATTTTAATAATAGCAGGAAGGGGGGGGATTGTCAAATAAACAAAAGGTGTGAAAAACTTGTAAATTATCCAGGGATACGATAAATAATGCCATGGTAAACAAAGAGAAAAAAGAAAAAAAAGCCTTAAAACAGCAGAATAAAAATGATCTGCCTGTTTTTGATTCTGACAATGATTTTTTAAGGGCATTTATAAAAAAGGATGAAATAAAGACAAAACATCAGGAAGAAAATGGTATTGATCCCCGAAAAAAAAAACAAATAAATAAGAGTGGTATAGAGGTTATTGATACACTGCCGGGCGATCGTGATTTTACAGAAAGCAAAGAGACCTTTTCTGAATTATTGGAAGAATCATTTAAAAAAAGAAAAGTAAAACCTGCAAATAAACCATCCACCATGCCAGTAAAAAAAAGATTGAAGCGGTATCCACCAGTTGAAGCTGAGCTGGATCTTCATGGATACAACACCATAGGCGCCCAGGTGAAAACCCGTTCATTTATATCCTCCTGCAAAGGCCAGGGTTTTTTTACCTTAAGAATTATTGTGGGCAAAGGGCTTCATTCAGACACAGGTCCTGTGTTGCCCGATGTTGTAGAAGATGTGGTAAAGGAAATGAAAAAAAAGGAGCAGGTGATTTTTTATGAATGGGATAAGAAAAAGAAAACCAGAAGTGGTGCATTAATCGTATATCTGAAACAATTTGAACAATTTGAATGATTATTTTTTCCTGAGTTGATACTTTTTAACTGCCTGGTTGTGTTCCTGGAAAGTTTTTGAAAATTGATGGGTTGTATCTTTTTTCGAAACAAAAAAAAGATAATCGCTCGGAACAGGATTAAGGGCTGCTGCAAGGGATTTGGCGCCTGGGTTTGCAATTGGCCCTAAAGGAAGCCCTTTGATTTGATATGTATTGTAAGGGGTTTTCATCTTAAGGTGTTTTTTTTTAATATTACCATCAAAATTTTTTATGCCATATATGACAGTGGGATCACTTTCCAGGCGCATGTTTTTTTTCAGCCGGTTATGAAAAACCGAAGATATCAAGGGCCTTTCCTGCGCATCTCCTGTCTCTTTTTCAATAATGGATGCAAGGGTCACTATCTCGTGGACTAAAAAGCCCATTGTTTTTGCCCGGGCTTGCCATTCTTCAGTGAAAATAGTGTTAAAATGCTCCACCATGGTTGTAATGACAGTCTTACAATCAGTGTTTTTAGGGAAAAAATAAGTATCTGGAAAAAGATAACCTTCCAGAGTTATTGCCTTGATCCCAAGGGAAAAAATAAAGGATGTATCATGGCAAAGATCTATAAAACCTTCATTTTTGCAAAAATTTTCCTTTTCAACCAATAAGGCAATTTCTTTTATATTCATGCCTTCGGGAATGGTTATCCTGTATAATTTTACTTTGCCTTTTAAAAGGATCTCAAGTATTTGTTCCGGAGATTTGGAAGCAGACAGAATATATTCTCCTGCCTGAAGTTTTTTCTCAGCTTTTTTATATTTTGTGAATAATTTAAAAAAGTTTTTATTTGATATAATGGATTCGGTTTTAAGGTTTTGGGCTATGACGGCCAGGCTTTGGCCCGGTTTAATTGAAAATACTTTTTCAGCGGCCAGAGGATTGAAAGGCTCTTTAACAAAAGATGATATTTTAAGATAAAATAAATGCCCTCCGACAACCAGGAAGATAACAAGGGTGAAAAAAACAATGGATAGAATTTTTAATATATTTTTTTTCATATCTTGTTGAGAAGCACAAACAATAAAAGGGTATCAGATTCTGATACCCTTTTACTATTATGATGATTTAAAGTACAGGTTTGATGTAAGTTTACTTATGCCATTGGAAAATCAGTGTCAGGGTTATAACAGATTCGGCAACAGTTCAGGCATCTTTCCGCTTCCTTTTTGGCTGCATCTTCCGGCAGAACAAGGTCAACCTCAATCATGGAATCAAGCCTTTGAGCAACAGGGATTTCCGGCATTTTAGCCCGGACTGATTTTTTGATGCCGGGAACTTTTTTAAAAATGGATTCGGGAATTCTTTTCTGCTGTAAAGAATCTTTCACTGGTTCAACGGGTTCCCCTTTCAAAAACAGGTCAATGGATCTTGCAGCACGCCTTCCGCTGCCAATGGCATCAACAACAAGGGCCGGCCCAGTAGCGGAATCCCCGGCCGTAAAAATATAGGGTATGGAAGCCTGCAGGATTGCCGGGTCATTATCAATGGTATTCCATCTTGTCAGTTCCAGTTCTGCCATTCTTGGAAGGGTATCCTGTTTTTTAAAGGAAGCATCCGGGGACTGACCAATGGCTGAGATAACCATTTCCACATCAAGAAGGGTTTTTGAACCTTCAATGGGTACGGGACGTCGTCTGCCGCTGGCATCAGGTTCACCCAGTTCCATTTTAAGGTATTCGAGCTGGGCCACTTTGCCGTTGTCATCGGCGATGACTTGAGTGGGGGCAGCCAGGAAAATAAATTCAATGCCTTCTTCTTCAGAAGCAACAATCTCAACTTCATTGGCCGGCATCTCGTTTCTGGTTCTTCTGTAAACAATGTATACTTTTTCAAGACCAAGCCTTAAAAGAGTTCTTACACAGTCAATTGCACTGTTCCCGCCCCCTACTACAGCTGCAGTTCTCCCCAGCTTTATTTTTTCACCCCTGGAAAATCTCTGGAGAAAATCAATTCCTTTAAAACAACCATCGAGATCCTCTCCTTCAATGCCAAGGGAATAATCTTCCCAGGCACCCACACCCAGGAATACGGCTTCATAGCCCGAGGCCATCAAGGATCCCAACCCGAAATCAACACCCAACCTAACATTACAAAAAGCCTTGATCCCAAGGTCAAGAATCCCCTGGATTTCCCAGTCAAGAACCTTTTTGGGAAGCCTGTACTCAGGGATACCGTATCTGATAATGCCGCCAAGCTTTGGCATGGCTTCAAAAATATCCACCTGATGACCGATCCTGCGTAAAAAGAATGCACAGGATAGTCCGGCAGGTCCGCCACCGATTACAGCCACTTTTTTGCCTGTGTCCGGGGCGCATTTAATGGGAATTCTGGAACCTGAATTCATCTCGAAATCTGCTACAAAGCGCTTAAGCTGGTTAATGGAGACTGCTTCATCTTCAATACCCCTTCTGCATTCATTTTCACAGGGATGGGGACAAACCCTTCCACAGGCAAGGGGTAATGGATTTCTCATGCGGATGGTCTGGACAGCTTCTTTATATTTGCCTGCCTTGAGCTGATTGATATATCTTGGAATATTGATTTCAGCAGGACAGGTCTGGGCACAGGGTGCCAGAGCATCCAGCTCCTGATTAAACTTCATGAGTTGTTCAGAAAGGGTTGTTACCTTTATAATATCTTTTGGGCAGGCCTGCTGGCAGGCACCGCAGCCCACGCATTTGTCATCATCCACAACAGGATAGCCGTTGACTCCAAGTTTGACAGCATCAAATTGACATGCTTTTACACAATCTCCAAGACCGATACATCCCACACCGCAAACCCGGTTGCCGCCAAATACTGCCGCCATGGCTTTACAGGATGAAATTCCCATATAGATGTATTTATCATCGGCTCGATTTCCGCCCTCACACATATTATAGGATAACAGGCTTTCAGCTGCGCCTGCATCCACACCCATTATTTTTGCAACTGCTTCCACCCCTTCCTGGTTCGATATAACACATACAGAAGGCGGTGCTAAACCATTTACAATGGCTTCGGCAGCAGCTGAACATCCGGCATATCCGCAACCGCCGCAGTTTGCAGCGGCAAGGTTATTTTCCACCTGTGCAATTCTCGGGTCTTCATATACATAAAAGATCTTGGATGAAAGGCTTAGTACAATACCGCACACAGCACCGATACCTAACATAAACAATAAAGCTGGGATCATAATTTCACCTTATATTTGTAAATATTCCCTGTTAATGGCAACCGCCTGAAGGATTATTTCAATTTTTTTTAGACCATTCCTTTAAATGACATAAATGTCAAAGCAATAATGCCTGCAGTTACAAGCCCGATGGATGTATCCTGCAGGGGTTTTGGAACTCTAGCCAGATTAATCCTTTCCCTGACGCCGGCAAAGAGTATGAGAGCAAGCCCAAATCCAACAGCATATGCAAATGAGGATACAGCGGCTTCAAGAAAGGTATACTCTTCTTTAATATTGATCAGGCAGACACCCATGACAGCACAATTAGTTGTGATGAGCGGCAGGAAAATTCCAAGACCTGCATAAAGAGCCGGAATACTTTTTTTCAAAAACATTTCCACAAACTGGACCAGGGATGCAATAACCAGGATAAAGGAAACAGTCCTCAGATATTCAACATTCAATGCCTTTAAAAGGTAAATATCTACAACCCATGTGATAAGGCCTGCCAAAACCAGGACAAAGACAACTGCCATTGCCATGCCCACGGCAGTCTCCATTTTCTTGGATGTGCCAAGGAAGGGACAGTTCCCAAGAAACTGGGCAAGGAGAATGTTGTTGATAAAGATACAGCTTACTGCAAGGACGAATAGATCACCCATATTATTATCTCCTTTTTATTTTTTACCAATAAGGTTCATCATACAGAGCATAAGTCCAAGACCCACAAAAGCGCCGGGCGCTTCTATCATGAACTGGAATGGCAGAAAGTTGGCTCCCATCTCAAAAACAGGGGTTCCGCCCCATATGGTGATGGTCCCACTGCCTAATATTTCTCTGACTGCACCAAGAGCCGCCAGGGACAGTGTAAATCCAAGGCCGATACCCAACCCGTCTGCTATAGACAGAACAGGTCCGTTTTTGCTGGCAAAGGCTTCTGCCCTGCCGAGAACGATACAGTTTACAACTATGAGGGGAATGAAAATACCCAGTTTCAGGAACAATTCATATGTATACGCCTGCATCACCAGCTCCACAATGGTAACAAAGGTTGCTATGATGACTATGTAACATGCTATTCTGACTTTTGACGGAATAACGTTTCTGAGAAGGGATATTAAAAGATTGGAGAAAACCAGAACAAAGGTGGTTGCAACTCCCATCCCGATTCCGTTTTCAACTGATTTTGTAACAGCAAGGACGGGACAAAGCCCCAAAACCAGTCTGAAAGGAGGTATTTCAGCCCAGAGTCCTTTGGTAAATTCTTTTGCTAAGGATTGTGCCATCTTATATTTTCTCCTAAAATATTTTGCCTTATTTCATCTGTTTGACAATTTCAGGTTTTAGTTTTTGATAAATTTCTTTTGCCTGGGCTGCAGCAATGCTTACGCCTTTTGAGGTAACTGATGCACCGGACATGGCATCGATAACTCCACCATCTCCTTTGAGGGCAAAGTTTGTGTCCATTGTAAGGCCTGAAAATTGATCGACAAAGGAAAGGTCTTCCTTGGCCCTTGATCCAATACCCGGGGTTTCGGAATGGGTTGTCACCCTGACATCCACAATTTTGTCCGTAGAAAGGTTGATGCCCACCATCAGACCTATGGGACCGCCAAAAGCGCCTCCTTTTGTTTCAAAAGCAATTGCTTTTGAACCATCGGAAAGAAGAGTTGGGAAAACCTGCAATTCAATATCTTCAGTCTTTATTGTGAATCTTTCAGCCAGAGGATCATTGGTGGCTTCAGGAAATATATCCTGAATGGCAGGTGCTTTTTGAAATTTTAAGATTTGATTTTCAATTTGAACCTCGGTTCCTGATTTTACTGCAGCAAGCAGGCCGCCTGAAACAGCTGTCAATACAGTTAAAACAACAATCATACTAATCATTTCACGCATTGGTTACACCCTTTCCCAAAGCTTTTGGTCTAATTGTGTCGATGAGGGGGTTCACAACGTTCAATAAAAGTATTGCCAAAACGGTACCATCGGAATAGGCTCCGATATTTCTCATCAAGATAATCATTACCGCGGCAAAAAAACCATAGAGGAGCATGGGAATCCTGTTTACCGGAGAGGATGAAGTCTCCGTTGCAAGGAAAAAAGCTCCGATGAGTGTATATCCTGAAAAAAGATGGAGCATCGGTCCTGCATAGGCATCCGGGTTTGCCATGCTGAAGCACAATGCTGTTACAATGATGCCTAAAATAAACGAAACCGGGATTTCCCACCGGATATATCCCTTTAAGATCAGATAGATACCACCGATAATAAGGCCAAGCCCAAAGGTGGAACCGATTGCCCCAACCTGCTTGCCCATAATAAGGTCGCTTAGAGGGAAAAAACCTTCAACGGCAGAGACTCCCTGAAATTTCAGGGCTGCCAGAGGTGCAAGGGCGGTAAAATTGAATTCATAATTGACATAGGCAGCATCAAAGTCGAAAAAGACCTTCCAGGAAAGCATTAAAAAGGCCATTCCCACGAGAGCCGGGTTAAAAGGGTTTGCCCCGATACCACCGAAAATCATTTTGCCTATAACCACAGCAACAAAGGTTCCGGTAATCACAAGCCACCAGGGGGATGTGGCCGGAAGCATCATGCCGAAAACAAGTCCGATAACGGCAGAATCCAGATCGCCGATAGTGATCTTTTTTTTGGATAGGACATTTAATATAAGTTCCCAGGCCATGGCACTGGAAAGAGATAGCGCAAGCACACCAACTGCTGGTACGCCGAACTGAATAATACCGAAAATGATGGCCGGAAGGGTGGCAATCATTATATTCAGGTTCATTTTAAAAAGGCTGTCTCCATCATGCCAGAAAGGTGCATGGGATACTGTTAATTTATTATTATTCATTGACAGTCTCCATTCTAAACCTCTGCTCTAAGTTTTAAAAGCTCATGTTTGCCTAGCCGGATATATTGGAATAACGGTATCTTTGCGGTACAGACGTATGCGCAGAGACCGCATTCAATACAAGAAGCTATGTCATATTTATCAGCAGCCTCTTCATACAGGTCAGCTTCAAGATATCTTACCAGAAGATTCACAGGGACATTTGCAGGGCATATCCGAAGACATTTGCCACAATTCACACATGGATAATCTGATACCTCAGGGATAATATCCCGGTCCTGAATAATCACTGTGTCCATATCAGGCTGGACAGGATGGAGATGGGTATAAGTTGAAAATCCCATCATGGGTCCACCAATGATAATTCTGTCCTGATCATTGACAAGAATACTAAAGGCCTTGAAAATTTTATGTAAAGGCGTTCCAATGGTGGCCTTGACCCTGTATCGAGTTCCCTGTTTTCCAATCACCGTCAGGATTTTTTCAAAATCAGCTGATTTTGTCTTGTATGCACGGGCCAAAGAAACCACTGCTTCAGCTGAGATAAAACAAAACCCTATATCTTCTGGTTTTTTACCTGCAGGAAGGATCACATTTAAATGATCTTTTAAAATCATTGCCGGTAAATTAGAAGGATATTTTAAAGCGGTTTTGAATACCTGGATCGAATCAAAGTCTTCATTAATTTTTAAGCCTTCCGGTATAGTGATGCAAAGTTTAGGAACATGGGTGATCCTTTTTAAAACTTTTGCTCCTTGTTTTATCTCATCCAAAAATTTAAAGGCTACATACTGATTGGTTGTTGATAAAAGATCTGTGTCAGCACAGGTAATGACAATGGTATTGATCTTAACATCATTTTTGGCAAGGATTTTTAGCGGCGGTGCTCCCGGAAGTGTCCTTAAGTATTGGTCAGCAGAGGCAATGTCATCCTTTATATCATAGGTTGCAGAATCGGTTTTTGTTGTCTGGCTCTGATCATTTTTGATGACAAGATAGGTGGGTGTGTTGCCAAAATCGTCTGAATAAGTGTCAATAGAGGTTAATGTTCCTGTTACAGGGGAAATTGTATATTCTGTACTGTCATTGTACAGGCATAGTTTTTCTCCCTTTTCAACGGCATCTCCTTTTTTTATTAAAGCTTGTCTTGTACTGTCAATGGGCTCATTCAATAATAAAATAAGGTTGGGCGGTATGGGTATTGATTTCAGCTCTTTGGAATCCGGTTCCACAAGATCATAGTTGAGCCTGGGTTGGGATAAGGTAAAAAAAGGTCGTTTAATCATAATAAGTCCTTGTTTTGTAAAAAGCTTAAGATCATTCAATATAGTTATTAATTAAGATGTAAAAATTAAAATTCATTATAATGAATGACACGAATTACATTCTACCGGACCTGCGTCAAGGTCTTCATGGCATCCCTGGCACTGAGCATGAAACGCATCAGTTATAGATGGAAAGTATTCATCACCGGTCTCTTCATGGCAATCACTGCAGTTGTAGGTTTCATCATCTTCAATGTTATGATGGCAGTCCAGACAATCTTGGGTATAATCGCCTACGTGCACGGAATGGGTGAATAAAACTTTACCGGCTTTGCTCTGAAACATCATCCGTACTGGATTCTCAGGTACAGGGGGGGTAAAAGAAGCATAGCATATAATTCCTGTGATCAGAAATATGATCATAATCAATATAGCTATTTTTAGGTCTCGTTGTGATGTCATAATATTTCTCTCTTATCTAAGGGTTTGAGTTCATGAGACAAACCCACAACTAGCCAGCGTATATATTATATTGTATCTATCTTGGCAAGAAAAAAATAATAATTTTAATGTATGGAACAACCGGCAGGAATGACTTGGGATTTTTTTCTGACAAGGAAAGGTTTATACTCTTCCTTTTTTGAAAGTGAGTTGTTTTTTTTCCGGATGATATAAAAAGAAAATCCAAAAAATAAAAACCCGAAAATCATGGAAATAATGGAGGGGTCCATGTGAAAAGAAGGTGCAAGGCTGTTCCCGATCAATGCACCGATGAGCAGTAAAATAATAGGGAATACATATAAAAGAAATGTTACAAAAAGGATGGGCCTGGTTTCAAGTCCAATGACCACATTGTCACCTTTTTCAACATTGAGCGTATTTATAACCGTGACGATCATCTCTTTTTGATGGTTTTCTGTCCCGCAGCTTCCTTTGGAAGAGCAGCCCTCACAGGCCGCGGATCGGGTTGTTTTTATCCAGGCAATGGCCGGGTTTGACTGGGTTACAATTCCGTTTTCAGTGATCATGATTCAATCCTTATTATCGTGATTCATTCTTTTTATTAAAGGATAGAACCGATATATAATGATGTCAATTTTATTATTATTTTTTCTTGACAAAAAATTACCTCTGATATAATCTCTCCAAGTCTTGTTAAAAGGCGCTGCTCCCCAGTAGCTCAGTTGGCAGAGCAATTGGCTGTTAACCAATGGGTCCGCGGTTCAAATCCGTGCTGGGGAGCCAACCCAAATAAACACTATCCCGATAAGGCAACTTATCGGGATTTTTTATTTTTTGCAAAAATAATGTGGTTTTTAATGTGGTTTTCAGCTGAAGATTCTTATTTTTGGCTCACAAATTACAATATCCAGACAAAGGGGCTGAAAATCCCCGTGTCAACAGTTCAATTCTGTCCCTGGCACCACAAAAAGAAAGATAAATAAGGTGTCCCCGCATTTTCCGCATTTTCCTTTTCTCGCATTTTTGTCCCCGCATTTTCCCTAAATAAGGTGTCCCCGCATTTTCCCATTTTCATGTCCCCGCATTTTCACGCATTTGCCCCGGCAGACTCCCATCATTGTCAAGTTATATCTTATTAAAACAACCTTGTAAAATTACATATTAAATGGTATATCAGCCTTGTAAAATTACCTTTATATAAAAATAAGGCAAGTAAGATATGAAAAGGGATATTGACACCAATTTAGTTGAATGGAAAAAAAGTGAATTCAGAAAACCCTTGATTATAAGAGGAGCACGCCAGGTTGGGAAAACATATTCTGTGTGCAGGTTCGGAGAAAGCCATTTTGAAACATTTATAAAGTTGGATTTTGAACGGGATCGAACGAGCCACAGGATTTTTCAAGGTGACCTGTCCGCTGAAACGCTTGTTCTTGAGATTGAGGTCCATTCAGGCACAAGAATTGATCCTGGAAAAACCCTGTTGTTTTTTGATGAAATCCAGGAGTGCGAAAGAGCCTTGTTAAGTTTGAGGTATTTTTACGAAGAAATCCATGAACTCCATATCATTGCAGCAGGATCCATGCTTGAATTTACTTTGGGCAGCATATCGTTCCCGGTCGGCCGCACCTCGTTTGAGTGGATGAGGCCAATGACATTTTATGAATTTTTAAATGCTTCAGGCAAGCAGATCCTTGCGGATAACCTTCCATGTATTTCAAATTTCAGGCCGGTGAGCGATACAATTCACTTTAAAATAATAGAGCAGCTTAAGCTTTATCTTCTCACCGGCGGAATGCCTGAAGCCGTAAAAAGGTATAGCAGTACAGGTTCTTTGACTCAAAGTTTTACCGTTCATGAAGAAATATATCAATCATACCTTCAATCTTTGGGGAAATACAATAAAAGAGCAGATATTGACAGCCTGGATCATTTAATGAGATCACTGCCTTCCCATGTAGGAAGTCAGATAAAATATACCCGCCTTGACCCTGAACGAAGGATTGAAAAAACCAAAACTTCTCTTCAAATCCTTGAGAGGACCTTGCTTTTGCATATTGTTAAATCCTCAGATGCCACAGGGCTTCCTCTGAATGCCAATGTCGCTTCCAAAGTAATGAAACCTCTTTTCCTGGACGTGGGATTGATGCAGTATAATTGCGGGATTCAACCCTCTGATATTTTAAAAGCAAAAGACCTGTCCAATGTTTATAGAGGGGCATTGGCAGAGCAGTTTGTAGGCCAGGAACTACTTGCAGCCGGAGGTTCTGAAAACTTTAAACTATTTTACTGGTCAAGAGCAAAGAAAAGCAGTTCTGCAGAAGTAGATTATCTTTATGTGAAAAACAGCAGGATATTTCCAATAGAGGTTAAAAGCGGACCAGCAGGAAAACTCAAGAGCCTGCATCTTTTTATAAAAGAACATCCCAATGTCGAAAAAGGATATGTCATGTCGCCGATGGTATTTGAGAAACAGGATGTGGATAAATTTATGTTTATCCCTGTTTACACGAGATTTGTTTAACCAGCCACTTGGATTCAATCTGCCTGGTTTTATCGTTGTTCTATAATTACTTCTAAAATCTAACACTGGCATTACGCAGATTCGTAATATTCAATCCCGTACTTATAAGGACCTTTAGCCTCACCATAGGGCGATGAATAGGAACTTGCCCATTTGACACTACCACTGTAACTCTTGTATCTTTCAGGACCTATTGCATTTTTATCATAATTTTTCATTTCAAGATAAACAACCTGGTCAACAACAAGTTCTTCATTGGTCAACATGGACAAGCCACCCTGACAATAATCTTTCATCTCTGCATAATAGTATTGATCCTGGTAATCCATCCTGTAAAGATACATTGGACTACTATACTCGTATCGCTGATAGCGCCTTTTCCCTTCATGGGGTTCCAATTGCAACTCCTTTTCATGGGGTTATTAAAATGCTGTTAACATAAATAAATATTATATAAAATCATATAAGTCAAATTAGAGCGGATGGTTAATCATATCCATATCAGCATCCATCCAGGCAGGAAATGTTTTTCTGTATTCTTCAAGTACCTGCCATGACAATGTGACGGTTTGTACCAGGCATTTTTCCTGTAAATGAACCAGGACCTTTCCCAAAGGATCAATTATTGTTGAGTCTCCGCTGTACGCATGACCGTTGCCGTCAATACCGATTCGATTGACACCAATAACATAGGCCTGGTTTTCAATGGCCCTTGCAGTCAGAAGGGATCTCCAATGGGCAGATCGTGGCCTGGGCCAGTTGGCTATAAAAACAGCAGCATCATATTGGTTGTTCATGTTGCGCACCCATAGAGGGAAGCGAAGGTCATAGCAGATAAAGGGTCTCAGTTTCCATCCTTTGAGTTCAATGGTGGTCAGGGTCTCTCCCGGAGTATAGATCTTGTGTTCGCCTGCATACCGGAACAGGTGTTTTTTGTCATAGGTAAATACCTTGCCCGAGGGCTTTGCCCAGACAAGGCGATTGAAAAACCTTTCCCCATCCTTGATGATCATACTTCCTGTGATATCTACATTTTTCTTTTCTGCCATCTTTTTCATCCAGGTCATGCCAGGTCCGTCCATGGCCTGGGCATTGGCAGAGGCATTCATGGTAAATCCCGTGGTGAACATCTCCGGCAGCACCACAAGGTCGGTTGTGGTATCCACCTGGGTCAAAAGAGCTTCCATGGTTTCAATGTTTTTATTGGCATCTTCCCATGCCAGTTCCGTTTGAATTAATGAAATATTTAAATCCTGCATAAAACCTCCGCTGCTTTTTTTAGAGTTTCATCCTTTTTCGCAAAACAGAATCGAAGTACCTTATTATCATCTTTTCCATGATAGAAAAAAGAGGGTGGAATCGCTGCTACCCCGTGTTCAATAGTCATTTTTCTGGCAAAGGTGTTGTCATCTTCTTTGGATATTTTTGAATAGTCCATCATCAGGAAATAGGTTCCATGACAGGGCATGGGCCTGAACCTGGACCCTGTCACAAGGCTTAGAAAATAGTCCCGTTTTTTCTGATAAAAGTCAGAAAGCCCAAGGTAGAGTTCTTCCTGCTCCATGATGTCGGCAAAGGCGGCCTGCACTGGAGTGATGCTGGAAAAGGTCAGGTATTGATGAATTCGCTGAAACTCCCTGGACAGGGATTCCGGGGCCAGACAATACCCGACTTTCCAACCGGTTGTATGGTAGGTTTTGCCAAAGGAACTGACCACAAAGGACCTCTCTTTGAGATCCGGGTATCTGACCATGCTCTGGTGTTCTATTTTGTCAAAGACAATATGTTCATACACTTCATCGCTGAGAATCATGATGGATGTTTTGGCAACGATTTGTTTAAGGGCTTCCATGTCACTGGGTTTGAGAACCGCCCCTGTCGGGTTGTGGGGAGAGTTTAATATGATCAGGCGGGTTTTATCTGTTATGGCATCTTTAACCTCATCCCAATCTATGTGATAGTCGGGGTATTTCATTTTCAGGAATACGGGAATCCCCTGGTTAAGCCTTATGGCCGGAACATAGGAATCATAGGCAGGTTCCATAATGATTACTTCATCTCCAGGATTCACCACTGCGGTAATGGCGGCAAACAGAGCTTCTGTGGCACCGGAGGTGATTGTTATTTCTGTGTCGGCATTATAATTTGCCCCATAGAGCTTAAGAACCTTTTCTTTGATGCATTCCCTGAGAGCGACAATCCCCTGCATGGGAGCATATTGATTAAAGCCCTTGTCCATGTATTTTTTTACCAGAGTTGTTAGCTCGGGGTTCACATCAAAATCCGGAAACCCCTGGGACAGGTTCAGGGCATTATGCTCCTGTGCCAGTTGTGACATCTGGGTAAATATATTTACGGAAACATTGGGAAGTTTTGAATTAATTTCCATGAAAACGATCCTTTTTCAATTTCTTTTTTGTGTTTAAAACGAACTATTGCCTTTTTCCCAGGGGGCAATATCATGATTGTCGGCTCTTTGTTATAGATTCCCAGGTATACAAAAAAACGCCAATCCAGATGCATCCAAAGGTGATCAGGTTGTGGGAAGTGAATGCTTCTTTATAAACAAATACACCCAGTATAAAAGCAATGGAAGGGGCCAGATATTGCAGAATACCGATGGTGGACAGGGTAAGCCTTTTGGCTGCTGCAGCAAACCAAAGCAATGGCAGGCTTGTGACCACACCGGCTCCAATCATCCAAAGGGTTAATTCCAGATCTTTCATAAAATAAGAATTGCCTGAAATTTGCTTAAACAGAATATATACCAAAGCCGGGATAAACAAGGCCATGGTCTCTATCAGAAGCCCTGGTATGGGCGCGGCCTGTATTTTTTTTCGGGAATAGCCGTAAAGGGCAAAGGTAATTGCAAGGGTCAGGGCAAATAGGGGCAAAGCACCATAGGCAACAAGAGAATAAATAACACCGGCCAAGGCAAATAGTACAGCAACAAATTGCAGGCGGCCCAAAGTTTCACCAAGCAGAAAATATCCGATCAATACGTTGATCATGGGATTGATGTAATACCCAAGACTGGTTTCCACCACCCGATCCGTGTTCACAGCCCAGATATAAACAAACCAATTAAGTCCAATGAGGAATCCGCTTAGGATAAGGCCTTGTAGTTTTGCCGGTGTTTTAACTATACTTCTGACTTCGCCCCATCTTTTTTGCAGGGAGATAATCACGAAAAGGAAAATGCAGGACCATACAATTCTATGGCAAAGTATTTCAAACGGACCAATTGCCTGCATCTGTTTCCAGTAGGCAGGCAAAAACCCCCATGAGGCAAAAGCAGCCAAAGCAAAGAGGACACCGCAAAGTTGTTGATTCATATATTCTCCCAGATAAAAATATATCAGTGTAACAGCCTATAATTTATTGGCAATTAAAAAATGAATCTTTGATGTAATTTATTATCCGCAAAAAAAAATAAATTCTTGACGTGTAGCTGTAATATAACTATAAAATATCTAATTAATAGCTGAAACCTACCATTATATAGTTATTGCTGTATACAGGAGTTTAACATAATGGCGATTGATGATGAAAAAAATGAGTATCTTGAAAAAAATTCTCGCAATAAGGTGAAATTTGAAATTTACGGTGAGGAGCTGATTGAAAAAATCGTTAGTTCAAGCGGTAACAGTGGAAGGGTTTACCTGCCGCCTGGATGGATCGGGAAAAAAGTTAAAGTTGTGAAATACTAGAAAAAATAAAGAGTTTTTCATATAACCCCCATGCCCTGGCAGGCACAACAAAGGATGAAAGTAATGAGTGGTGAGTATTGGGTATTGAGGGAAGCTAAATTAACAAGTTGGTTCTCATGACTCATAACTCATAACACACTACTTTCATATAAAGGACATATAAATTGTATGGGGAGATATTAAACGGGTTTGGCTGATTCTGAAAAACAGTTGAAGCTGAAAACTAAAAATCATTTTAACATAAATAATAAGGAGAAAACCATGGGAAACGTTCCTGATAAAATTCAGACCTGGCAAATGGTAACCCCATTTAGAAAAGACAGGGAAACCAATGAAGTAACACCTGGAAAGCTTGAAAAAACTCAAATTGACGTGCCTGAACTAAAACCCGGAGAGGTTCTGGTTGAAGTGGCTGGCTGCGGTGTCTGCCATACAGACCTTGGATACTATTATCAAGGGGTTCCCACAGTAAACAAGCCTCCATTAACCCTTGGACATGAAATTTCCGGCAGGGTTGTATCTGCAGCCGGCGATGTTGAATCCTGGGTTGAAATAGAAGTTATTATCCCTGCGGTCATGCCCTGCAGAAAATGTTACCTTTGCAAGACAGGCAGGGGAAACAGGTGCCTTGCCCAGAAAATGCCGGGTAACAGCATGGGAATTTATGGTGGTTTCTCAAGCCATATCCCCGTTCCTGCCATAGACCTTTGCGAAGTGAAAAACCGGGGAAACATTCCTTTGGAAAAACTGGCGGTTGTGGCAGATGCTGCAACAACTCCTTTCCAGGCTGCAAAAAGAGCAGATGTCCAGGTGGGAGATAATACCATTGTTATTGGTGTAGGGGGCGTTGGACAATATATGGTCCAGGTGCTCAAGGCCCTGGGTGCTGCCAATGTTGTTGCCATTGATATCAACCAGGAACGTCTGGATACCATGTTAAAAAACGGGGCAGACTTTGCTGTTAATTCCATGGGTAAAACTTCGAGGGATATTTCAGGGGAAGTCAAAGCATTTAGAAAAGAAAACAACCTTCCATCCACGGGTTGGAAGATCTTTGAAGTTTCCGGCAGCAAACCCGGCCAGGAACTTGGTCTGGCATTGTTGAGTTTTACCGGAAAAATGGTTGTTGTGGGATTTGGTCCCCATAAGGTTGAATATTCCATTTCAAGACTCATGGCCTTTGATGCAGAGCTCATCGGTACCTGGGGCTGTCTGCCGGAGTACTATCCATCTGTGCTGAGTATGATAACAAGTGGAAAAATTAATTTTGAAGAATTTGTCCAGACCAGACCCATGAGTACCATTGCCCAAAGTTTTGATGAAGCCCATAAAAAGTCACCTGATCAGAGAATCGTACTTGTACCTGATTTTTAATATTTTAAAGGATACTAAAGATGAAATTAGAAGGGAAAAAAGCCATTGTTACCGGTGGAAGCCGGGGAATCGGAAGAGCCATTGCCCTGTTGTATGCAAAAGAGGGTGCGGATATCCTGGTAAACTATCATTCCAATGATGCAGCTGCAAAAGAGACTGTAGGGGAAATTGAAAAACTGGGGCGCAAGGCTGTTGCTGTTGCAGCGGACGTTGCAAATTACAAAAGCGCCCAGAACATGGTGGATGAATGCGTAAAACAATTGGGGGGCGTTGATATCGTTGTCAATAATGCCGGTGTTTCCAAACCTTCCATGCTGTTGAAAATGAAGGAAGAAGACTGGGACTCCATTATTGATATCCATTTAAAAGCTGCATTTAATACCACCCAGGCAGCAGGCCGCTATATGAAAGAAAAAAAATATGGCAAAATCATTAATGTGATTTCAACTGCCGGTATTTTCGGTACCGTTGGCCAGATTAATTATGCCTCTGCAAAAGCCGGTATCATAGGGTTTACAAAATCAGCCTCCAGGGAGCTTGGCAGGTATGGGATAAATGTAAATGTCATCTGTCCTGGAATTACAAAGACTGAAATGACAGGCAAACTACAGACCGATGAAAAGCTGAAAAAAATCTATGAAGGCAGAATTCAACTGGGCCGATTTGCAGAGCCGGAAGAGATTGCCCCTGCATTTGTATTCCTGGCTTCCGATGATGCAAGCTATATCACAGGCCAGGTTCTGGGTGTGGATGGCGGATATATCGGCTAGTAAATGATTTTAGAATAAAATTTTATTAAAAGAAAATATGGAAAGAAACCATAGAAAGAAACCATAGAAATTAAACAATAATAAGAAATAATTGTTAAAGGAGATTTAAGATGAGTCTTGAGTGGATGCCAAGAGAAAACGAAATTAAGGATCATGCCTTACATAGAGATCCCCATTGGGGAACAGAAGCACCATGCATCATGTACGAAAAAAAACCATTAACAGATCCCAAAGGAAATGTTACGGAAAAATTGTTTGTTGCATGGATTACCTTGCATAACCCAAAGCA
>JAQICW010000141.1 GCA_027858355.1 Desulfobacula sp. | reverse complement strand
TCCTTCTGACGGCTATCGGTGGTGAGGCTACATACTTTGCCAAATAACGTGCCAAACCGCTGATGTCTCCTGGAACATTTCCCTTGCTAACATTTGCTACAAGCCCTTTGGGATACTTTCTCCACAATTCATTTACGAGTTGTTTTATTTCTTCTGAATCAAAATTCAATTTAATCATCTTGAACAAATGATACTGCCATTTTTTATGAATAATCTCATACTTAAAATATCCTAAATCATACCAGATTTCTTTTTCTGTTTGAACACCGCCACTTGTCATAATAATATGCAAATGGGGATTATAACGTCCGGAACGCCCATGAGTCTGAACAACAACTATACATCCGATTTTTAAATCCTTCCGCTTTACTGTACTTACAACATCTTCCAAGCATTCATAACCACATCTAATAAATGCAGACAATAAATCACTATTATGCCGCTCTCTAAAAAATACGGGTCTTAATTGTTCCGGCAACGTTAACACAATATGCCGATATATCGCACCAGAATGTAACATTGCCCCTACCTTACTGACAAAATTATCAACATATTGCTTGGCACAAGACAAACAAAAACAACACTTGCAACTGAATGGAACCCTCCTTCTGTCACGACCACAATACATACAAATATGCTCGCTATAGCCATTAAACTCATCTCCACATCCAAGCATTTTTTGAACAGGATTGTCATATTGTTCAGTATTATATTGAGGATACTTTTCTTTAAATTCCTCCCAATTATCATGGAATATAGCTTTAAAAATATCTCTGTCCGCAATGGTTGGTTTTTTGCCCAATGACTGACTCATAACCTGGAATAAATCACAATTTCATCAAACTTACTATAAGAATTTGATATTACATGTCAAAAATGAAAATTCCTATACTATCAAGATATATTTTATGCGGCATAGTTCAATTATTAAATGAATTGTGGCGCATTGATTATAGTCAGTCAGATTGTTTCTGTGAATTTGCCGGGGATTCATTATCATTGATCTGGGGAACCAGTTTCCCTGTAAAGGCTTTTTTCAGGATGGATTGGCGGAGGCGGTCAGAGCGTCGCATACCCTTTTCAACACTAACCTCTATTCTCTCTGCTACTGATAGAGTCTTTTCAAGTGCATCGACAATTGCATATTGCTCCTCCTTTGGAGGAAGTGGCACAGCAACACGACTCAATATCCCTAAATTAATATTTTTTTGTGCTGTGGCTGGTGCATATCGTTCCAAATCTTCTTTAGCGGTTCTTATAAAATATTCCACAAACTTAACATTAATATTTTTATTTTCCGGAATAAATCCCACGATACTATCTGGGAAACATGCATCAAAACCGAGTATCGCAGTATCGGCAATATTTGCAGCAATAGTTATACATAGCGTATCTTTTGGCCAAAGCCTACTTTGTTTTAATCCTTCCTCAGAATATGTTTGTGAATAATGTTTAATAATATTTGTAGAATGCCTCACATCACCAGTCTGCACAAATGGATAAGGTCCCCCATACAAAAAGGGTGCATTTCTAGGACGATGTTTTGATTTGCCTCGATTTATTTCCCCAATCTGAGGTAAATTTGACCACTCCCACCCGTTCGGTAAAGCAGGCAACAATGATTCATCTATCTGTGGCGAATCCTGATATTTCTTCTTCCATTTGTCATCCTTCGGCTCTTTTCCCGTGGCTTTCATTTTAGCCAATTCTGTTTCTTCCCATTTTCTGCGACGTTCGATTAAAATTCGTTTAAGAAGTTTATCCGCTGGTTCAACATCAGGATTGACTTTTCGCCATTCTTCCGTGAGTTTGCCTTCAATCGCAGCTTTGAGGACAGCGCCTTTGTATCGTTTGAGATTGGCTTTTATGCGCTTGAGGTTGTCAACCGCTTCATCCAGGCGAGAAAATTGTTTATCGATCTCAGCGACAATTCGTTTTTGTTCATTAAAGGGAGCAAGAGGAATTGGCGCATTTTGGAATTTACCTTTATTAACTATCGGCAAAGTAGTTGCTGACGCAACACGATAAAGCCAATTCTTTAATGTCTGTGCATAATAAAAACCATACTTTGACACAACTGAATCTGAAAATATTATGGCATTAATTTGTTGATTGAATGCCACTGTTGCACTGGTAATTCCGGTTTTCCCAAGGTTACCAATACATGAAACAAGTACAGAATCTGGTGGGAGTATTCTCGCCAGCCTCATACCTTTTTTTGATAACCCTTCAGGTGAACTATAGACACCTCTATCTAACAAGGATGGTGGTTTAATAAATGGAATATCATTCCCGTAATTATTTTCATTTTTTTTAGGTGTTGTATTCCCAGTAATAATGTTTCCAACTGAGTTAATAGTGGTCCAAATCCAAGTTTTTGGTATATCCCACCTTTTATTTTCAAAAACAATTTCTGATAGGTCATCAAATTCTTTACTCACGCCGACAACGCCTTATTCAACTCATCCAAAATATCATTCAACCCAACCCCAAACAATTGATACACCTTCCCAAGCCCACCTTCCTGTGAAAAAGGCGCATATTCAAAATCATCAGTTTCAATGCTCAGGTTCCCTGCAATATGATCCTTGATCATTTCAAGCCAGTGAACCTGATCTTGATCAAACTTGTTCTCCTGCTGTGACAGCCAGGCCTTGAAATTGGCATCCACCTTTTCCGGAAACGGCACCAGCTCGTTTTCCTGGTCAAGGGCAAACCGAACAAGCGACACCAGATCCGTCATTATCCTTGCAGAGCTTTTCCCCCTCACCCTTGTTTTTTCAAGTGCTGCATAGGCAGCCCAGAGGTTATCCTCTGTCCAGTGGTGGGGCGGCTTGTTGATGGCATCTGCAAGCTCCTTTATGTTCTCGTATGTCAAGGGCGACGTGTACGGCCTTGAATAAAGAATCTGCAAGGCAGTGAGTTCATCCCTGTTGTCCGCAATATAGTGTTTAAAAGACGTAATCATGCCCTTTGCCTTTTCCAGGGCCTCTGCACTGAAGGCTGCTTCTATTACTGCATCGGAACTGACATTGTCAATGATCTGTTCGTTCTTTTTTTTGATGTCAAGCAACAGATTTCTTAAATCCGGATTGTACAAGGGGGTTACAGCCTCTTTTATCAGGCTGTCCGCAGCCTTTTTAACCATTTCTTCAGTGGGGGAATCTGCCCCTGTATTTTCCTGTTTGGCTTTTTCCACCTGATTGTCGGGATTCAGCGCATTCACAAGATCAGAAACAAGACCGCCCAGGTGCTTTCCGCCGGTCAGCGCCATGATCTTCTGGCCGTCTTCTTGTGACATATTTTTATTCAGGCGGGCCAGGCGGGCAGCCACGGATGAAATCACGTTCGGATCTTTGTTTCCAAGACTTATGGCCTGTAGAAGTTTTTCAAAAGACACTGTTTTTTTCCGGTCCATGGGCTTTGAGTCTGTCTTGTCCCGCTCACACACGCCCACTGCATCCACAATAATAAAATGGTCCTTTGCCTTGGCATCCGGTGTAACAGACACAAGGTCATCTTTGTTGATGACACGAACGCCCCGGCCCTTCATCTGCTCGAAAAAACTGCGGGATTTTACGCTGCGCATGAACATCACAACTTCCAGGGGCTTGATGTCCGTGCCAGTGGCGATCATGTCCACGGTAACAGCAATCCTGGGATGATAACTGTTTCGAAATTCTGCAATCAGATCTTCAGGTTTTTTGCCGGTTGTCTTGTAGGTAATCTTCTGGGCAAACTCATTGCCCTTTGAAAATTCTTCTCGAATGATTTTAACAATGTCTTCGGCATGGCTGTCGTCTTTTGCAAAAATCAGGGTTTTGGGCACCTCGGTCCGGCCAGGAAAAATCTCTGTAAAGAGCTTGTCCCGGAAGGTTCTGATTACCGTGCGGATCTGGTCCGGGGCCACCACATCACGATCAAGTTTATTTGCATCATACTCAAGATCTTCATCCAGCTGCTCCCAGCGGATCTGGCGGGTTTCCCTTTCGCGGATATCCACATAATATCCCGACTCCACATTTGAGCCCTGTTCCGTAATTTGGGTCCTGATACGGTACACATCATAATTGACATTCACGCCATCAGCAACCGCTTGTTCATGCCCGTATTCCATAACCAGATTCTGCTTGAAAAAACCAAAAGTCTGTTTGCTGGGCGTGGCTGTAAGACCAATGATATACCCGTCAAAATATTCCAGCACCTGGCGCCAGAGATTATAAATGGAGCGGTGACATTCATCCGTGATGATAAAGTCAAAGGTCTCGATGGGAATGGCCGGGTTGTATTCTATGGGCGACACCTTATCATAAACATTCTCAAGGCCCTGAACCGATTCTTCCTCGTCAACTTCGGCAAGGTTCTCACCCCTGAGCATGGAGTAAAGCCTCTGGATCGTGCAGATGCAGACCCGGGCGGATTTATCAACCAGATTTGAACCAAGGTGCTGGACAATATATTCTTCACTGAATTTATAATTGTTATAGGGGGATACATACTGCTGGAATTCTTTCAGGGTCTGTCGGCCGAGATTTCCCCGATCGACAAGGAACAGCACACGGCGGGCCTTTGCAAATTTGATCAATCTGTAGATAAAATTGATGGCTGTAAAGGTTTTGCCCGAACCTGTGGCCATCTGGATCAGTGCACGGGGACGATTTTGAGCAAGAGATTTTTCCAGGTTCTTTATCGCTATAATCTGGGCAGGCCATAAACCCTCTTCCATAAGCGTTGGCATCTGTTTGAGCCGCAGGTTCAGAGTGGAAGGGTTGCCAAAAGGCACCTGTCTTTCAGCAACTTTATTCAGACAAGCGGAGGGTTCTTCATTTGCCCACTCTTCAAACGTTTCCGGCCGATGAAATGAAAACACATTACGGGACCTTGGAACCGGGTCAAGGTCATTGGTAAAACGGGTTTCAACGCCTGTGGACTGATAACAGAATGGAAGAGGTCTATACCAAGCCGGAAGATCTGCCGGCAGGCCGGTTTTATACTTATCTGACTGAATTTCAACACCGGTAAGGGTACTGCCGATCTTTTTTGCCTCAATAACCCCCGCAGCCTTGCCATCCACATATAAAAGATAATCTGCATAGCCATGACCCTTGTTCAAGGGAAACTCCCTGATGGCAATGCCCTTTTTTGCATGGATGTTGACATTCCCGACATCCTGAACATCCCAGCCGGACTGGCACAGCATTTTATCTATGGTTTTCCTGGCTTCCTGTTCCGGTGTTTTGGTCACTAAAATTACCTATTTATTGAAATTTAATAGATCAAATCGTTTCTGCCACTGGACTTTCGAGTTTTGAAAATTTAACTTTTATACGATTATTCCGTTTAAGGCCGATCGTCAAGGAAGAAAAAAAATTAGTCAAAACTTATTTTTCTTTTTTCCCCTAATTTTTATTGGCTGTGGTACATGGTTTTCCGCTTCTTCATAGCCCAATTGCTGAAAATACGTGTGCAAATAATTTTAAAAAAGACCGTTGACCTTATCGGCATTTCTCTCTGGATATTATTTTTTGCTGTCCAGTTAAGTTAAGAATGGAAGAGTTTACTTCTGGCAATAGGGTTTCTTATTTCATCGTACAAAAATCATGAGCACTATCCTCTATCAGTCTTCATTTTTATTCAAAATAACGAACCACAATATATAGCACCCTATTTTTTCCAACCCCAAGGTGCAATAGTAAACTATATTGGATCAAGAACATTTTCGGTCTAACCCTGGAAACAATTATCAAAGTTGGATGAATATATAGTAACGAGCTTATTCATGCTTTCTTAATTGCAACAAGATACAATGACTTTGGAGCGTTGTCATATTTTGCCCGGCTATTTGTTCTTTGCAATCACCCAGATGGCATGAACAATCCCAGGGATGTATCCCAAGAGGGTAAGCAGTATGTTGAGCCAGAAATGTTTGCCAATACCCACCTGCATGAAAACACCCAGAGGGGGAAGAATAATTGAGATAATAATTTTAATCAATTCCATAGTGATGCTTGCTCCAGATTTGTATTTTTCGTTGATATTTGAAATTTTACTTGCCATTTATACTTCTTTTTTAGATGCCCATCAAGAAAAATCACTATTCTTTCTTGTTTGAATCCGTGTTGTTCGATATAATTCTTTTGCGCTATTCTTTAAATTTAGCAGAACATCAGCCATATTGTTATTGGCAACCCATTATTTTAAAGGAAAGGAATAAACATGGAACCATTTAACTGGAACCCGGGATCGCTTCTTGAAATGTCAGGATATTACTGGAAAACCTGCACACTTCATACGAGTGTAAAACTTGATATTTTCACTGTTATCGGATCAAAGACTTTATCCTGTGATCAGATCAATAAAGTGCTGAAACTGGACAAAAGGGGGCTTTCCATGCTTTTAAACAGCCTGTCTGCATTAGAGCTCCTTGTAAAAGATGACGAAACATATTCCAATTCTCCCCCAGCCTTAACCTTTCTTTCAAAAGACTCCCCCCAATATCTCGGGTTTATGATCATGCACCACCATCATCTGATGGAGTCATGGCATAAAATGGATACGGCCATTATTGAAGGAAGGCAAACCAGGCGCAGGTCTTCCTTTTCCGATGAAGAGCGGCGGGAAAGCTTTTTAATGGGCATGTTCAATATGGGTATGGCCACAGCGCCCGGGCTGTCAAAGGAGCTTGATCTTTCAGATTGTAAACGGCTTCTCGATTTTGGTGGCGGTCCCGGGACATTTGCCATTCATTTTTGCCTGGCAAACCCTGGATTAAAAGCTTCTGTCTATGACCTTGAAACCACCCGTCCCTTTGCTGAAAAAACAATTAAAAAATTTAATGTTTCAGACAGAGTAAATTTCATGCCTGGAAATTATGTTGAGGATGAATTTATTGAACCCAATTTATTTGATGCGGCATGGCTATCCCACATCCTTCACGGTGAAGGTCCGGAACAGGCAAGTCAGATTATTGGAAAAGCTGTTGCAGCCCTAAAGCCCGGAAGCAAAATTTTTATCCATGAATTTATCTTGAATGACACTATGGATGGCCCGTTATTTCCGGCGCTTTTTTCCATAAACATGTATTTAGGAACGCCCGACGGTCAGTCATACAGTGAGACTCAGCTATCTGACATGCTCAAATCACACGGTGTGAAAAACATTCAACGGCTTTCCTTTGTGGGACCGACACAATCCGGTATTTTAAGCGGAATCACCTCATAAACAAAAGATTAAGGGCTCGTTTTATCAACAATGATTGAAAGAAACGATTTGATCTGCAAAATGTGCAGTTTCGATTGGGTTCTATTCCTTTCTTAATGCCACAGGTTTGGTCAAAATTTCAGACCAGACAATGGCATTTTGCACTGGATTGGATTTCAAACGATACCTTTCTGATAAAGGGCGCACCGGTTCCTTAATGGAAGGTGTTTTTTCTATATAGTTATTTTTTTTCACAGACTGTTCAAGCACTTCAGACTCTGGCTTTTCCCGGGAAACAACGGGTGAAGGATCACCGAAATCAGCATCTTTATCTATGGTCTCAAAATCAGAATACAACTCTTCATCTTCAGCAAGTTCTTCCCATCCAGTATTCTGTTCCTTGGTTCCTTGTCTTTTTTGCAGGGCCTGTTCTTCAAGATCCTGGACAAACTTTTTAATCTGCTCACCTATCCTATCAAATATGGATGGGTTTTTTTTAATGGCTTGGGATGCAGCTGTCTTTTTCTTTCTACCCCGAATCTGCTTTATAAGTGACGGCAATACAAAAAAGGCAAAAATAAAAAGAAAGACTATAATTGAATCAAAATCCATGGGTCAATCCTTTATAATGCACCGGTCCCCGCCCTTTGAAAAGGGAAGGGACCGGCTTGTTTGAGTTATTTCTTAGGTTCTGAGTCTGACTCAGGTGTTGCAATCTGATCTCTCATTTTGGTATCTGCGGAAATATTCTGCATCCTGTAATAATCCATTATGCCCATATTGCCGCTTCTGAAAGCTTCTGCCATGGCCAGGGGCACCTGGGCCTCTGCTTCTACTACCTTGGCACGCATTTCCTGAACCCGGGCTCTCATCTCCTGTTCCTGGGCAAAGGCCATGGCACGCTTTTCCTCGGCTTTTGCCTGGGCAATTTTCTTATCTGCCTCGGCCCGGTCCGTTTCAAGCTCTGCCCCAATATTTTTACCTACATCCACATCTGCAATATCAATGGATAAATTTTCATAGGCTGTTCCAGCATCCAGTCCTTTTTTCAGAACCGTTTTTGATATTGTATCAGGGTTTTCAAGCACTTCTTTATGGGTGACGGATGACCCGATGGTGGTGACAATACCTTCTCCCACCCTTGCAAGAATGGTTTCTGCCCCGGCCCCGCCCACAAGGCGATCGATATTTGCCCTCACCGTAACCCTTGCGAGGGCTTTCAATTGAATCCCATCCTTTGATATGGCTGCCACCAGAGGTGTCTCAATAACTTTCGGGTTAACGGACATCTGAACCGCCTCAAGTACATCCCTTCCTGCAAGATCAATGGCAACAGCCCGGTTAAAGGGAAGCTCTATATTGGCCTTGTCAGCTGCAATAAGTGCCTGGACAACACGGGGGACATTACCACCGGCAAGAAAGTGGGACTCAAGAGCGTCCGTGGCAATTTCAATACCGGCTTTAACGGCCATGATTTTGGATTCAACAATCAGCTTGGGCGGAACTTTTCTGAACCTCATGAAAATAATATTTATTAATCCGACCGTTGCTCCGGAAACCAATGCCTGGAGCCACAGGGCTAAATATGCAAAAATAAAATAAAACAACACTAACCCGATAATACCTGCAATAATTAATAAAATGACCATAAAATCCATTGAATTTATCTCCTATATTATTAAATTTTTTCAACGATAACCCGGTTACCTGCGACACCTGTTACAATTATGGGTGTATCTACCTCAATATATTCTCCATCCGTCACCACATCCAATCGTTGCGAGTTTATCTCGGCTATTCCTGCCGGGCGAAGATTGGTGACAGATTTTCCTTTCATATTTATATATGCTTCAAGTCCCTGTTCTTGTGAAACCACCCCATCCTGTTTTGATAATTCCCTCTTCAATGATAAAGAAGACTTGGCCAGTATTTTCATTCCAAAACCAATCAAAACAGGAATCAGGACAATGTCCAGACCCGTAAAAACCATCCCTGCTGTTGTGGATATGGTTGTGAACACCAGGTATAAGGAATAAAAAAATATGCTAAGAGCGATGACAGCCAACAGTCCAAGTGATGGAATAAAAATTTCAGCAATGACGACCAAAATTCCAATTATTTGAAGACAAACCGGTAAGATATAAGGTTTCATTCCGAGCCTTTATATTTCAGGATGTTTTGGGTTTAACAATTACACGATTTTGTTCTATCTTGTCAATCAAAATAGGTGTTCCCTGATCAATGAATTCACCCCGGGTAATGGCATCGATTTTTTTATTGTTTATCATTACCTTTCCTGACGGACGAAGAAATGAGTGGGCAATCCCTGTATCTCCCGGTTTCAAACCTAAAGCAGTTGTGGCATATACATGGGAATGCGATAAAGTTGCCTCAAGATAGGGCCCTTTGACTATTTTTGAAAGCCGTGGGAAAACAAAGCGAATCATGAATAAAGAGATTAAAAAGGCAAACATAAAAGAGCCCAAAACCTGTGCCAGATTTTTCATCAATAAAGCGCCTTCCCAGGGAAAGGAAGGATCAGGAACCACAAAGCCCTGAAAAGAAAGAACAAGACCTGCCGCAATCACTATCAGACCTGTAATACCTGCCACACCGAATCCGGGAAGAACAAACACCTCCACACCAAGAAGCAGAACACCTATGAGCAGGAGTAACAATTCGGTATAATCAGCAAGGCCCACCAGGTATTGACCAAAGAATACCAGGCCAAGACATATGATACCGATAATCCCGGGAAAACCAAACCCGGGCGCCTTTATTTCCGTATATATGGCACCGATTCCGATGATCATCAGTATCGATAAAAACGGCTGGATAAACCTTACCAGAGTCTCAGACCAGGACTCCTCAATGGTTATGATATCCAATGATTCATAGCCTAAAATTGAGAGTGCTTCATTTATATCTTTAACGCTTTTTTGAGAAAACCCAAGGTCAACGGCTTCTGCATCATGCATGGTTAGAAGCTCTCCTTTGGCAACAATTGTCTTTTTAGATGTAATCGTTTTTTTCTCATCTTCTGTCAGGTCATCATAAGCTTTTTTATCCATAAAGCTTTCCCGGCCGTCCATCTCCACCTGATAGACTTCCATATCAATGGTGACCATGGATTCTGCCAGCACCACTGGATAGTTATTTTTCTTTGCCAGGGCACGAAATTTTGCCCGAAGAACGGTCTGAATTTTTTCTCCGGCCATTTCCTGGCCTTCCTTGGTCTGGATGATGGGGGCACAATCCCCAATGATGGTATTTTCTTTCATGAACAACAGATTTGAAGACAAAGCAATCAGGGCGCCGGCAGAAATGGCTCTTTTTTCCACAAATGCAATGGTTTTGCCTTTAGGGATATTTGAAATCGTGTCCACAATATCAAGAGCCGCATCCACCCTGCCGCCAAATGTGTCCATTTTAAACACAAAAACAGCATCGGTTTCATCTTTGATCTCTTCCAGGGCTCTTTTAACATAGGCTGCCATACCCGGCTCCACCGTCCCTGTAACAGGGATGATATAGACTTTTTGCTTTTTTTGAGAAGCAAAAGCCGGATTTCCCGAAAAAAGTATACAAAAGGCAATCAGAATAAAAAGCAAGATATTTGTTTGTTTCATTTAAGCGGTTCTCTTGAATAAAAAGTTGTCTTATTTTACAGGATAAATAATTTTCCCCTTAAGGTCAAGATAGTTCGGGTTTCTTAGTTTTATCTTTTTCAAAACCGATAACAAAAACGAGCAGGGAGGGAATCACAAACAGGGTAAAAAGCGTTGACATGGCAAGACCACCAAGCAGAATCGAACCTAAGCCCCGATACAGCTCGCTGCCTGATCCCGTTGACAATACCATGGGCAACATGGCCAGAAGGCTGGTTGCGGCGCTCATGAAAATGGGTCTGATGCGGGTTTTCACAGCATCGGCCACTGCTTCTTTGCCAAAGAGTCCATTATAGCGCACATTATTTAATGATTGATGGACAATGAGAATCGCATTGTTTACCACCGTACCGATTAAAATAATAAACCCCAGCATGCTTAAGACATCAAAGCCCTGAGGGGCAATAAAGGTGTTAACCATAAAAAGACCTACAAAACCGCCAGCCGCAGCCAGGGGTACTGTGAAAAGAATGATAATGGTGTATATAAAATTTTCAAATAGGGCTGCCAACAAAAGATAGGTGATGATCAAAGCCAGAAGAAGATTCCATTGAAGGGCCTTCCGGGTCTCCACAAGTTTGTCTGCATTGCCGCCCACACCCACTTTAACATTTTTGAGTTTTCCTGTCTTTTCCAAAGAGGGGATAATATCATTTTCGATCAGCTCCATGGCGCTCTGCAGAGCCAGTTCAGCAGGCGGGGTAACCTGCAGGGTAATGGTGCGGTCCCGCTCCAGATGATTTATCTGGGGCATGCCCTCGCTATATTCAATCCCTGCCACATCCCTGACCCGGATCAGATCTCCAAAGCTGTTGACAATGGTGGAGTTCAAAATATCTTCCGGCGAGCTGTTAAAAGCGTCCCGGCCTTTGAGTACCAAATCAACCTGTTTGATTCCCTCAGGCCGGTATTCCTCAATTTTGCGGCCATCCATCAGGATATCGACATATACGCCCAGATCCTCTGCCGTAAGGCCATTGGCAGCCAGTTTCTCCTTATTTGGAATGATTTTTACTTCAGGATAACTGGCTTCAAGGGATGGCACCGGCCGGACCTGGGTGTTCTCCATTTTTTCGGTTATGGTCCCAAAAAGCGCATATGCGGCCTGGATAATATCATCCATTTCATCTCCTGAAATATTGACATCCACAGTTCTGCCTTTTCCAATACCAGACTCGAAAATCCCCGCCTGAATACTGACACCAAAGACCCCGGGAATTGAGCCCATTACCCGGCTGAAAAGGGGGATGAGCTCACTGGCACGGGTTTCATGGGTGCTGATACCTCCAAAAAGCGTGATACGATCAGCGCCCACAAAAAACATCTCTTTAATCTGGGGGAAACCGTCTTTGCCATCTTCCTTGAAATAGGGTTCGGTTTCTTTATATATATATCTGCCTATGCTTTTTTGTTTGGCGACAGAATAACCGGGCGGCGGAATCAGAATATTTAGAATAAGATTTCTGTTGCCCTGGGGCAGATATTCAGCACTTGGCAGAAGATAGAAGGTCAAACCAATAGAAAGACTGGTAAACATAATAATGGTTGCCAGCCGGGTAAAAGCATTTTTCATGCACAGGGTGCTCAATTTCAAAATAACACTGGCTAAAAATGGGCCGATAACGCTCTTTTGTATCCTGTTGGTCTTGATGTTGTTTTTTTTTCTATAAAACAGATTAAACAGGGTGGGAATCACGGAAATGGAAACAATGAAGCTTAAAAAAATAGAGGATGTAATGGCAATGGCAATGTCCCGGAACAATTGCCCTGCCTCTTCCTGGATAAAAATGACCGGCAAAAAGACAGCCACAGTGGTTGCAGTGGAAGCAAGGATAGCTCCCCACACCTCTTTTGTTCCTTCATAGGCAGCATCAAAAGCAGTTTTACCGGTCTTGCGGTGGCGGTCAATATTCTCCAATACCACAATGGAATTATCCACCAGCATGCCCACTGCAAATGAAATCCCGGCCATACTCACAACATTCAGGTTCCTTCCCAAAAGCCACAGAAAAACAAAACAGCCAATGGCTGAAATGGGAATGGCAATGCCCGTGATCACTGTGGTCCGGATGCTTCTTAAAAACAAAAGAAGAACACCGATTGCCAGAATGCTGCCGATGAGGATATTGCGTTTAACCAGGTTGGTGGCCGTATTAATGTATGGGCGCTGATCGTAAACCATTTTCAAAGTCAAGTTGTTGTCAGCAAGGATGGTTTTATTCAAATCATGAACCGCTTTTTCCACTGCATCCGTCATGCTCAGAACATTGGCTCCTTTTTCCTTTCTGACGGCGACCACCACCACCTGCTCACCACTATGCAGTACTGAAGCATTTTCTTTTTTATACCCTTTTTCAACCTGTGCCACATCCCGAAGATAGACCCGGTTTATGCCGTCATCAAAAATAACAACAGCAAGGGCATCCGCCGCCGTTTGAAACTGGCTTATGGTCCGGATGCGATAATTTTTCTTAGCCATGCCCAGAATTCCTGCGGAAATATTCTGATTGGCTCTGCGGATGGATCCAATGATCTGGTTGATGGTCACATTATAACGGGCCATTTTCTGGGCATCAATGATCACATCCAGGGTTGTATCCGTGCCGCCAAACACCAGAAGGGAGCCTACGCCGCTAACCCGCTCCAGATACTGCCGGACATTATCTTCAAAAAAAGTCTTGAATTGATTGATAGGCTCTGTGTTGCCTGGTGTTGTCTTCAGCATCATCCAGATGATGGGAGAACTATTGGCCCCGGAAGACTCTATGGTGGGTTTGTTGACATTTTCCGGATAATTGCCCACCTCGGACATTTTATTGGATACCCTGAGCAGAGCATCATCAAGGTTAGTTCCGATTTTAAAAGACAGTGTAATTGTTCCAAGACCGTTGTAACTGGAACTCTCCATCTCTGTCAGCCCTTGCAGGCCTTTTAAAACTTTTTCCTGCTTTTCAATAATTTCCTTTTCAATTTCATAGGGTGTGGCACCATACCAGGCAGTGTTAACCGTAATCAAAGGCGTTTCCACATCAGGTGTAAGCTGCACCGGAAGTTTTTGAAACCCGATAAGACCGAACATGACCGTCAGGATTACGCCTACTGCCACCGTTACGGGTTTATGGATAAAAAAACGGATGATATCCATTTATTTTTCTCCAACAATGACAACGCTCTGATCAGGGCTCAACCGTTCGTTCCCTTCAATTATTACGGGCATGCCCTCTGTAAAATATTCATTATCCGCACCGATCCTGTTACCAAAATAGGTCACGATATTTACTGGCAGTTGGACCGCTTTTCCTTCTTTAATAGTATAAACAAAATCATTCCCCTGGAACTTGAATAATGCATCCCTTGGGATCATAGCCAGATTTTGCCTGGTGCCAGTGGAAATAAACACTGTGGCTGACATGTTTTGAACCACCTTGGTTAACATGGGAATTCGTATTTTTATGAAAACATTTTTGGTTTTTGCATCGGCTATGGGAGACAGGTTTTCTATGGTTCCGGTAAGTTCCATGTTGTATGCATTTATGATAACGGGCACTTGATCGCCAATAGAAACAAATTTCAGCAAGGTTTCCGCCACAGGGACTCGTATAAAAAAGTCATTGACAGACCCTATACTGGCCAGCTGTTTTCCCTGCTGGACCCAGTCTCCTGAATCCACATTTTTTTCAAGAATAATGCCATCAAAAGGTGCCTTAATCACACTTTTTCGTTTTTGAATCAGCAGTTTTTCTAAGATTGTTTCGGCAGACACTTTTTTTAAAAGGGCATCTTGATACACAAAGGTGGCATCATCATAGTCTTTTTCACTGATCCCGCCTTTTTTATACAAAGACTCCATTCGTTGGTAATTTATTTTTGAATGGTTTATATGGAGGTCTGCCTGCTTTATAAGATTTTTATTAATTAAAATTTCTTTTTCAAGTATTTCAGTATCCAGACTGACAAAAGATATCCCTTTTTTAACCTGATCTCCGGCCCGGACGTCTATTTTTGTTACAAGGCCTGAGACTTCTGAGGAAACGTGGCTGATCCGGTCATAATAAAGCGTACCGATAAAAGACCGATTCTGTGCCAGTGTTTGAAAGACAATTTTTGAGATGACCACATTAGCCGGAGGCTGGTCAGGCTGTTTATCCCAGGCATAACCCATTGTGCCACTGATGATGGATAGAATCAGCAAAGCTTGAATAACACGCATATATCCTCTCATTAAATTTTTTTGTATCCTTTCAATATTAGATGTACCTGTTTTGTACCCGCATAAAAGTCAAGATTAAAACATAATCTCTGGATATTTGCCATAGAGAATTTTACATGGCCCTTTCCAGGCAGGCCTGCAAACCCTGCAAAAATAGTCAGACTATTTTGCTCAAATCTATTTTTGCTCTCTTATCTGTTGTTTTGGAATTGTCTGACAGGAAAACAATATCCGGATAAAAGCAATAGAGAGGTGACTTGAATTTTTCTAAAAAAAAGCCTTTGTTTTCAATTATCTGGGGACCAAATATCTGCTTTAAAAAACTGAATTTGGTGACATATTTTTTAACAATCGTTAGATATAAAGCCTTTTTTGATATTTTCTCAAGCTTTCCTGACATCTGAAAACCAAAAATCAATTCCATCTCAACCGCGTCCTTAAAAATAGATGCAGCAACAATTTTTCGGTTTTTTGCCCAGTTTATATGCCTGGATTTTTCATTGGAAAAAAAATAAAACCTGTTGTCATGAAACACAAAATAGACAGGGGTTGACCATGGGATATCCTTATCTGAAACTGCAAGGGTCATGACCCTTGTATCATGAATAAGACGTCTTGCTTTATCTTTAATCTTTTTTTCCATGAATCACCCTTATAAATAGTGTTTGAACGAAAACTCACCCATCTGCTGCGTTACTTCGAAATCCTAAAATCCTCATGTACAGTATTTCCATGAACCGCCCTTATAAATAAGCTTAGGACCACAAATTTTATAACCTGAACGAAATTGCTTGTCTTTTGCTCAATTTATTTCATTTGAGGTCCTTATCTACTTTTCAAATTTATATGGACTGATGCTTTTTTTGTCAATCCATATAAATTTAAAAAAATTGTCTCTTTAATTTTAAAAAAAGGTACAATTTAATTGACGTACTCAATCACATGCAATAGCTTTATAGAGTCATAACCAAAGGAGTCATGTATGGCAAAACGATTAATTGTCGGGATAACCGGGGCAAGCGGCGTGATTTATGGCGTCAGGATGCTTGAGGTCCTTAAAAAAAGCGACATTGAAACCCATCTGATTATTTCAGAACCAGGAAAACTCAATATCAGGATTGAGACTGATTATGATGTGGATCAAGTCCTTGCCATGGCAGATTTTATCTATTCAAACAAAGATATTGCAGCATGCGTTGCCAGTGGTTCTTTTCTGAACATGGGCATGGTGGTGGTGCCTTGTACTGTAAAAACACTGTCTGGAATTGCAAACTCCTATGCAGATAATCTATTGATCCGGGCAGCCGATGTCCAACTCAAGGAAAAACGAAAACTGGCCCTGCTCTTCAGGGAGACCCCTTTGCACAAAGGGCATTTACGACTTTTAACCCAGGCAGCAGACATGGGGGCACAAATTATTCCTCCAATGCCGGCGTTTTATCATCATCCAAAAACAATTGATGATATTATTAATCAGTCCGTTGGAAAGGTGTTGGATTACATTGGGATAGACCATGACCTTTTTACCCGGTGGGATAATTCAACATCGAACAAGCTTAAAAAAAAGTATTCATAGAATCACTGTAACATTAACATAGTTTGCTAAAATTTGTCTTTATCTTCAAACTATGCCAACAATAAAGGAGACTTGGATGGAACAAACAAGGATTCTGGTGGTTGATGATGAGTTGGTTATTCGGGAATCGCTTACGGGTTGGCTTCAAAGAGACGGGTATCATGTAAAAAGCGTGCCCAGCGGCGAAAAAGCCATTGACCTTCTCAAAACCAAAAGTTTTGACCTTCTTTTGCTTGACATTCAGATGGATGGCATCAGTGGAATGGATGTCCTCAAGCATGTAAAAGAACATTATCCTGATATTGATGTGATTATGATCACGGCCTTTGGCTCCATACCTTCAGCAGTCCAGGCCATGAAATACCATGCTTTTGATTATCTTTTAAAACCTTTTGATCCAGAGGAACTGGGGGTACTCATCCAGAAACTGGTCAATCACAGGGCTAAAATAAAAGAAAACCTGTTTTTAAAGGAAGACTACGAACAAAGAAACCGGTTTGAAAGTATGATAGGTCAGTCCAGGCCAATGCAGGAAATTTTCAACCTGATAGAAGATATCAAGGATACGGAAACAATAGTTCTGATCACGGGTGAAACGGGAACGGGAAAAGGGCTTGCTGCAAAAGCCATTCACTCCAACTCCAGGGTTTCCAATGGCCCTTTTGTCAGTGTGAATTGCGGAGCCATTCCAATACATATCATGGAAAGCGAACTTTTCGGCCATCAAAAAGGTGCCTTTACAGATGCAAAAGAAACCCGGAAAGGCCGTCTGGAATTTGCCGGCGGCGGAACATTGTTTCTGGATGAAATCGGTGAAATCAGCATGCGAATGCAGATTGACCTGCTCCAGGTTCTGGAAGATAAAATATTTTACAGGGTTGGGGGTACCCAGCCCATTACAGCCGACTTCAGGGTGATTGCCGCCACCAATGCAAATCTTGAACAGGCCATTAAAAATCGAACCTTCAGGGAAGACCTGTATTATCGCCTGAACGTCATTACATTTGCCATGCCGCCCTTAAGGGAACGAAAAGAGGATATTCCCCTGCTGGCAAAACATTTTTTAATGAAAACTACTCAGGAGATCAACAGGGGGGTGGAAAGAATCAGCCGGGATGCCATGGATGAACTCATGCTCTATGAATGGCCGGGAAATGTAAGGGAGCTTTCCAATGCCATTGAAAGAGCAGTGGTGGTCTGTAAAACCCGGACCATTACACCCTTTGATCTTCCCATTGTAAAAGAGCTGGAAAACGAATTGAAAAATAAGTATTTCTCTTTAAATGATGTGGAAAAACATCATATTTCAAAAATCTTAAATGAGAATAGTTGGAATATTTCAAAAAGTGCTACCATTCTTGGTATTGACAGATCAACCCTGTACAACAAGATAAAACTATATGACTTAAAAGATGATCGTGACAAATAAATACGCTTATTGTTCCAACATTGGCAAATGAATAATATTGATACCATTATTGTTTCCCCGGTTGGAGATATCCCGCCCTGGATGAGTCAGGCCATTGCAAGGGAAGCAGGGGAATTTTTCAGGTTCAGTGCCAGAGTGGAGACGGTTTTATACGATATTTTGTTTGCCTATGATCCAGAGCGTAAACAATATCATTCAACAAAAATCCTTGAGGCGCTGGAAAAAAAGGCACCAGATTATTGTATCAAGATTATTGCGGTGACAAAGGAGGATCTTTTTATTCCTATCCTCACCCATGTTTATGGTGAGGCCCAGCTTGGGGGAAAAGCCTGCATTATATCCATTGCCAGACTAATTGCCGGCCTTGAAGTCAAGGGTATTATCAAAGGACGTAAGAGAATCGTAAAAGAAGCCATCCATGAACTCGGGCATACCTTTGATCTTCGCCACTGTAAAGATGAAAGATGTCTTATGCACTATTGCAGAAGGCTTGATGATGTTGACAGAAAATCAAGTCAGTTTTGCCGGTATTGCAATATCTTTCTGGCCGACAACATCAGGGATCTTTGTGGATAAAAAGATTTAACAGCCTGTCCCTGGAAATTTTCGGCAGGTTTTTGAAAAGATCTCTACCCAGACTTCCACCATCTGCTGCACAAAGCTGTGTCTCTTCTTCTAAAAATGCATACAGTCTGTCCACTTCTTTTTCCATGAACCTTTTATTTGAATCCATGAACATTAGTTGTTTCAGTTCTTGTTTCAGGTTCGGGCAATAAAGGCTTAATACCCAACCGTCTGTATAGGGATCATGGTTGATCAGACCAGGGGTTTTATTTACCTTTGAATTGACCTGGGTGATCACGCCGCTGACCGGGGATAAAAATGATGCCTTATGTTTGTTCCTGGATATATGAATGGCGTTTTTCCCCTGGAAAACCTGTTTGCCCATCAAAGGAGTTTTTATGGCGGTAATTTTTCCCAAAACCCTTGAAGCAAAATCGTCAATACCAATACGAACATTGCTGCGATCCTCTATTTTCACCCATGTATGCCCTGAATGAAGATAATACCCCACAGGCAGGGACACTCCTCTGATATCATTAAACTCCACTGGTTTTAAGACGGTATAAACCTTGAACTGGTCATGGAAGTAGTGATCAAATTCGCAATCAATGCAATGATAGGTTTTTGGACAGGCTTTAAAGTCAATATGGCCTTTCATGTGATGGATACACGGTCTTTTTGCCAGGGGTTGTTTTATAAGTTTTTCTTTCCAGAAAACAAGATTGCCCCTTTTTCCTTTTAGGACCATGCCCTTTTTTTGAAGATCCTCATTTTCATGGCAGGCTTTTCTCAAAGCCCTGTCAAATCTACAGGTCATGCAGGAAAAATCACTTATACATATTTTTTTCTTTACCACTCCTGCCTGCATCCAGAGACAGGCAGCGGTTTTCTGTTCTATTCTTGTTTCCATTGGCTGCATCCTTTTTTAAAAGGTGAATAAAGACAGCTTTTAAGTTCTAAAAAAGGTACGGGTCAGGTTATGCCAGCCAAGGGTCGGCAGATTTCCAAAAACATCTGCCTTTAACAGACCACCATCTGCGCTCAAAGGACCTGTTACCTTTTCAATCATGTTTTCAAGGGTGGTCACTTCCTGTCCCAGCCATTCCAAGCTGTCGTTGTCCGTTTTAAGATCTTGAACAATTCCCTTTATATCAGAATTATGAATGGTAAAAAGCCATCCATCACCATAGGGATCATTCTTTGAAAGATCCGGGGATTTCCTGATATTGTTATTGACCTCTGTAATGACCCCGTTCACAGGGGAAAGAATATCAGCCAGATTTTCTTTTCTTTTCAAGCCCCACCCTACTTTATCCTTGTTCAGTTCCTGGCCAGTCAGGGGAAGGTCAAAGGCATCCGGGCAGCCCAGGACCTTGAATGAAAAATCATCAAGGCCGATACGGATAAATCCGCCGCTGTCAATGCTGGCCCATGTATGACCCTTGTGAAAATAATATCCGTCTGCAATATCAAAGCCTTTGACATCTTTCATATACACCATGGAATGACCCGTCTTCGGGGAAAGGGTATCTTCAAAATACTGGTCAAAATCACACCGCTGGCAATTGTAATTCATGGGGCAGATTTTGTGTTCAGTCCTGTGGGTCAGCGCATGCCTGCAGGTTCTGTCCCTGCTGTCCCTGTTTCTCAAGGCTTCCTGCCAGGTGATGTGCTTACCTCCTTTTGCCGTTTTAGCCATGGAATCATCATATCTGCAATTGGTGCAGTCGTAAAAGTTATTGCAGTTTTTCTTTTTTGCAATGCCTGCCTGCATCCAGATACAGGGATGATCGGTTTTGTCTTTTTTAGCCGCCCAGATATTTGCTGATTTTTCGGTTCTCATTAATTGTTTCATTGTATTTTCTCCTTTTTATGAATTATTATTTTGGTCTTTTGTCTATTTAATAGAGCAAAAAAAAGGCCAGCCTGGTAAAAAAGACAAATTTAATATCAAACCCCTTTCTATTGCTGGGTTTTAAATATATTGGTTTCACAGGTACAGCAGATTAATGGAATCTCAAATTGCAGGGTTTTACTACAGCTTATAAGGCTCTTTACATATCAAGGCAATGGAATTCTCTCATCACCAGGCATCTTCACCGCTGTTGGATTTTTCAACACAGAATTCTAATATTTCAACATTCCATAAGAACCTTGCATTCATAATTCATCTTATGTTAGAAATTAATAATATTTCCGATTGCTTATAACTTTTTTGCAAGGATGTGATTGTGACCCTGCCTGAAAAAGAGATACAAACCATTCTCAGTGGTATCAAAGATTTTGTATTAATCATCTCTCCTGAAAAAGAAATCATTGAAACAAACGCGGCTTTTTTAAAACAATTGGGATGTTCCAGGGAAGATGTCATAGGCCGTAAATGTTTTGAGGTGTTAAAGGAAGACAAAAGGGAAACCAGCAATTGCCACAGCATATGTCCCCTTGAAGAAGCAATCAAGAACAAAAAAAAATGCCAGGTCGAACTGACAAGGCTGGACAGTACTGGCAAGCCCAGGCATACTGAGTTGACTGTATTTCCCATCTGGGAAAAAACAGGAAAGATTGCCAAATTCATTGAAATCAGCCGGGATATTACCCAGCGCAAACTGGATGAAAACGTTCTTATTAAAAAGGTGGAAGAAAGAACTCTTCAGTTGAAAGAAAGCCATGAAAGGCTTCTTCACCAGGACAAAATGGCCTCTCTTGGTAAATTGTCCTCGTCTGTTGTTCATGAAATCAATAATCCTGTAGCTGGCATATTAAATCTTGTACTGCTCAGCAAACGTATATTAAAAGAAGACTCCATTGATCAAAAAACCATTGATCTTTTTTTAAAATACCTGGAACTCATGGAGACGGAAACACGGAGGATAAGCCGTATTGTAACCAACCTTCTGGTGTTTGCGCGCCAGTCAAAAATTGAACTGGTAAAATTTGATCTCAATGATCTCATTGAACAGACCCTTATGTTAAATGCCAACCTTTTAAAATTAAACAACATCCATGTCTTAGAAGATCTTGAATACAACCTGCCTTTGATCAAAGGATCAGAAGACCAGTTAAAACAGGTGCTCATGAACCTGCTTTCCAATGCCGTGGAAAGTATGACAACTTCGACAAAAAAGCGCCTGACCATTAAAACTTTCTGCAAAAAAAATCAAGCCGCCATTGAGCTTAAGATTAAAGATACGGGGTCTGGCATCCCTAAAAATATTTTATCAAAAATTTTTGAGCCGTTTTTTACCACAAAGACAAAAGGCAAGGGTGTGGGTCTGGGACTTTCTGTTGTGTATGGAATTATCCAGGACCATGGAGGCAAAATTTATGTGGATTCTAAACCTGAAAAGGGAACCTGTTTTTCAATAACCCTTTACAGGGAGATGGCACCTGAAAGAACTGAATCAATCAGGGAATTATAGACGTTAATCCCTAGTTGCTTTTTTTTTCCAAACACGTTAATTTTCAAAAACAAATGATAAATTGCTGGCTATCAAACGTACCAAATAGATAAAGGGCTTGATTTATTGATGATTCTTCACCACATGGCGATCCATAATTTAAGACAATCCCTTTCAGCGATTGCTATCTTTATTTTTTGCATAATAAATCTTTTTTTATCATCAGGCTGTTCAATCATAATGACATCTGCCACATCAGACATGATGGAAAATCTTTCCAATACAATTTTAAACAATGACGATTTACCCATGGTGAAAGCAGGAGCCCCGGCATATTTGCTGATGATCGACAGTCTGATCAGCAAAGACCCGAAAAATGAAACCCTGCTATCCACGGCTGCCATGTTGTACACAGCTTATGCAGATCTGTTTGTAAAAGACATGGACAGATCAAAAAAAATGGCGCAAAAAGCCTTGAATTATGCTAACCAGGCAATCTGCCTTGAAAAAAAGGATGCGTGCAAGCTTAAATCAGAAACATTTGAGAATTTTGAAAAAATCATTTCAAAGATGCAAAAAGAACATGTTCCCGCTCTTTTTGCCCTTGGCAATGCATGGTCAGGCTGGATCATAGCCAATAAAAATAATTTTAATGCCATTGCAGACATGGCACATATTGAGGTAATCATGCAACGAGTGATAAAACTTGATGAGGCATATAAAGAAGGTGCGGCATATCTTTATCTGGGAACATTGGCAACCTTTCTGCCGCCTGGTCTTGGCGGCAAACCAGAATTAGGAAAACAATATTTTGATAAGGCTGTCAACTTATCTAAGGGGAAAAACCTGATGGCAAAGGTTGTTTTTGCAAAATCATATGCAAGGATGATATTTGACAGAAAACTTCATGACCAAGTCCTAAAAGATGTGATTGCTGCCGATCCCCATGTACCAGGATATACCCTTGTAAATACCTGGGCCCAGATACAGGCCAGAGAATTGATAAATAGTGCAGATGATTATTTTTAAAAATTGTTAAGCCGGAGATATCCATGATTGTCCAAATCCTTAAACCTTTGATATTGATTTTGTTTGTTGTGTTCACAACAGATAATGCCTTTGCCGTCAGACTGAAAATTGCCACCCTGTCGCCGGAAGGCTCCATGTGGATGGAAAAAATGAACAATGGCGCAGACATGGTGGCCCAAAAAACCGATAAACGTGTGACATTTAAATTCTATCCAGGCGGTGTCATGGGCAATGATAAAACTGTTTTACAAAAAATCCGAATTGGTCAGTTACAAGGAGGAGCAGTTGTGGCTGGAAGCCTTTCCCAGTTTTTCCCGGCAAACCAGATCTATGCACAGCCTTTAAAATTCACAAGTATAAAAGAAGTGGACTATGTTAGAAAACATATGGATCAATATATCATTGACGGGCTTGATAATGCCGGGTTTGTGACTTTTGGGATCATTGGCGGTGGATTTGCATATATTATGTCACAAAACCCTATTGAAACGGTACAGGATCTACGAAATCAAAAAGTATGGATTCCAGATAACGATAAAATCAGCCAGGATTCCATTAAGTCCTTTGGTGTCACACCCATTCCTCTATCCATTGCAGATGTGCGAACCAGCCTCCAGACAGGGTTGATTAACACTGTGGCCACATCTCCTGTTGGGGCCATTGTACTGCAATGGCACACCCAGATTAAATATATAACAGACATACCCCTGATTTATCTTCATGCCGTGCTTGCCGTTGATAAAAAGGCGTTTTTAAAAATTGCTGAACAGGATCGCAAAATTGTTACACAAATCATGACCAAAGCATTAAACGAAATTGATATCCAGAACAGGGAGGATGACATCAATGCAATCCAGGCGTTAAAGAACAGGGGGATAACATTTATTACACCTTCCAGGGACGCACTGGCTGAATGGCAGGAAATAGCTGATATTGCATCAAAAAAAATGATCGAATCCGGTATTCTTCCAAAGGATATGGCAGATCAACTGGATACGCATCTTGCTGATTTTCATTCAACCGCACCAATCAAAAATGACCAGTAAAAAAGCAGGCTTCCCTCAAAATATTGTTATGCTTCTTCAAAAATTTGAGGATAGTATTCTCGTCGGGCTTCTGCTTTTAATGATCGTTATAGCAGTGCTGCAGATTTTTTTAAGAAATCTGTTTGATTCCGGGATTCTCTGGGGTGATCCCCTGGTCAGGATACTGGTCCTATGGATTGGTCTTATCGGTGCAATGGTTGCCAGCAGAAACAACCATCACATCAGTATTGATGTTATATCCCGCTTTCTTCCTGATCAGATAAAAAAACTGACAAATCTTATTATATCTATTTTCACTATGCTGGTTTGTGCTGTTATGGCATACCACAGCCTTGTGTTTGTAATGATGGAAAGAAATAACGGGGCTTTAGCCTTTGCAAATATCCCGGCCTGGATCTGTGAAAGCATTCTCCCGATATCATTTGTCATTATCAGTTTCAGGTATCTTTTATTTTCCTTTACCTGTCTTTTCAAATTGTTTAAGCGCATCCCGCAATGATAGCAATACTTATCGCCATATTGATCCTTTTTGCTCTTTTAGGCGCACCTCTTTTCAGTATTATTATTGCCGCGGCCATGGCAGGATTTTATTCTAGCGGTATTGATCTATCCGTCATGGCCATAGAGTTGTATCGCATAGCCGATACACCCATTCTCCTGGCTTTGCCCTTATTTACCCTTACCGGATATATTCTATCAGAGAGCAATACTTCAAAACGCCTTGTCAGGCTGACCCAGGCCTTTTTCGGATGGATGCCCGGAGGGCTGGCCATTGTTGCATTTATTGTCTGTGCTCTTTTTACAGCTTTTACAGGAGCCTCGGGTGTCACCATAGTCGCCATGGGAGCATTGTTGTATCCAGCACTGAAACAGGCGGGATATAAAGATAAATTCAGCCTTGGGCTTGTAACGACTTCCGGGAGCCTGGGACTTTTACTTCCACCCTCCCTTCCCCTGATTCTGTATGGGGTCATAGCCCAGCAGATGGGTGCAGGAGAAGAAATCTCCATTGAAAAATTATTTATTGCCGGTATTCTGCCGGCCATCTTAATGATACTCCTTCTATCCTTATGGAGTATCTGGGCCAATCGAAAAAATTCTATCCCCTTAATAACCTTTTCTTTTAAAAATGCCTTATCTGCTTCCAGGGAGGCCATCTGGGAAATCCCGATGCCCATATTTGTATTTACAGGCATTTACACGGGCTTTTTTGCTGTTTCCGAGGCCGCTGCAGTGACTGCCATGTATGTCTTAATTGTGGAAGTTTTTATTTACAAAGAAATCCAGCTTTCCCAGCTTGCTTCCATCATCAGGGAGTCAATGGTAATGGTGGGAGGAATTCTTTTAATACTGGGGGTTTCCCTTGGTTTTACAAATTTTCTGATTGATGCTGAAGTGCCCATGAAATTGTTTGAGATCTGTCAAACCTTTGTGAGCAGCAAACTTGTCTTTTTAATTCTTTTAAATATCTTTCTTTTGATTCTCGGGTCCATGCTGGATATTTTCTCAGCCATTATTATCATGGTCCCTCTAATGCTGCCCATTGCATTGAAATATGGCGTTGATCCCGTTCATCTGGGCATTATTTTCCTTGCCAATATGCAGATCGGATATTTCACCCCGCCTGTGGGGATGAACCTGTTCATAGCCGGATACAGGTTTAATAAGCCCATTATTGAAATTTATAAGGCCACCATTCCGTTTATGCTGGTATTGCTTCTGGCTGTTCTGATCATCACTTACTGGCCCTGGCTCAGCCTTGTATTTATTACTTAGTGTTTGAACGGCTCGCAGAGGAGCAATGCTCACAAACCCACCCAAACACGGGGTTTTCGGTCAGGCACTACTTAATCAGCTAAATATTTATCATATATTTGGATAACATGATTTCTAATTTCTAAAAACTGAGTGTCGGGAATTTCAAGGCTCTTTTCCTGGAGATCAAGCCTGTGCATGGCCTTTCGCATGGCAAGATAAGCGTTTTGGAGTCGTTCACTTTCACATCCTGTAATAATCCCTTCTCCATCAAGGCTTTCCAGAAGCCTCATATTATCTGTCCAAATTATTATATCAGGACAGGCATGGGCATTTTTTAAAATTAAATATTGAACAAGAAACTCAATATCCACGATGCTGCCCCTTGACTGTTTTAAATCAAAAAAATTTTTCTTGGCCTTTAAGCGCTCAGCCCGCATCCGCTCCCTCATCTCACGGACTTCCCTCTTTAAGGTCTCGGCATCCCTTTTCTCAATCAGAACTTTCTTCCGGATCTCCTCAAATCTTGAACAAAGGTCTTTATCTCCGGCAACAGGTCTGGCCCTGATCAATGCCTGATACTCCCATGTCCAGGCCTGGCTGTTCATATAGTCTTCAAAGGCATCAATATGGGAAACGATCATCCCTGCATCACCACCCGGCCTCAACCTCATGTCTGCGCCATACAGTTTGCCTGCAGGAGTATGAATGGTTAAGGCATTGATAATTCTCTGGCCCAGGTTTGAATAAAACCGGCTGGTATCAATGCTCTTTTCTTTTCCTTTTGTAACCCCTGAATCTGCCTTATGTAAAAAAACAATATCAATATCTGATTTATACCCCATTTCAAGTCCGCCTACCTTGCCATATGCGACAATTGCAAACCCGCAATTTTCAAGGGTTTCATCCGCTAAACCCTGGGGAATACCATATTTTTGCGTCACAATATCCCAGGCGATCTGAAGCACCTGGGAAAGAACGGTCTGGGCAATATAGGTCAGGTGGTCACTTACTTTCATCAATGGATAATTTCCGCTTACATCTACAGCAGAAACCCGCAAGTAATTGATCTGCCTGAAAATACACAATTCTTCCAGCAAAAACTCCAGATCTCCTGGGGGAATAGTGGCCATTCGAATTTCCATCTCTTTTTCCAGGGCCTGTTTGTCAGGCGGAGAATACAGGGAGGAAGGATGCATGAGTTCGTCCAGCAAAGCAGGATGGTTTGAAAGGAATGTAATGATCCAGGGACTTTTCTGGGCAAGGGTGATCAATGTTTCAATCGCCCTTTCGTTCTCCAGGAGTAAAGACAAATAGCAGGTTCTTCTCTCAATGGTGATGATCAGATCAATTAACTTGACAAAGACAGCATCGGGATCATTTTGCTGGCCGATCTTCTTGACCAG
>JAQICW010000114.1 GCA_027858355.1 Desulfobacula sp. | reverse complement strand
ACATTAAAGCCGCCAACAATGATCATGTCCTTTTTACGGTCTGTGATGGTTATATATCCGTTTTCATCGATGTTCCCGATATCTCCTGTGAGAAAATACCGTTTGCCGTTAATCTGTCTGAAAACTTCTTCATTGGCATCCGGTCTTTTCCAGTATCCTTTCATGACCTGGGGACCGCAAATGGCAAGTTCTCCATCTTCCCCCTGGGCAAGTTCTTTTGTGTCATCATTTAAATCAAGAATTTTAACATCTGTTCCAGGCAAAGGAAATCCAATGGAACCTATTTTTCTGGTTTCTTTAAATGAGGGATTGATGCTGGTAGCAGGCGCGGTTTCCGTCAGCCCATAAGCCTCGAAAATAATAGAACCGGTTTTTTCTTCAAATTGTCTGCACACTTCCGGCGGAAGGGGAGCTCCTCCTGAAAGGCATCCAAGAATTGATGAAATGTCATATTTGTCAAGGTTAACATGATTTGTAAAGGCAACAAATATGGTTGGTACAGCAGTGATAAAAGTGGGTTTGTATTTTTGTACCGCTTCCAGAACTACAGTAAAAGGCGGTTTGCCTGCCCTGGGATCCGGAACGCAGATAAGTCTGCTCCCTATCTTTGCTCCTAAAAGCAGAGCGCTTGTGATACCAAAACTGTGATACCAGGGTAAAACGCCAAGAAATGTATGATATCCGCCATGCCTCAATTTTTCAGCCTTACCCCCCCTTTCATGAACCAGCCTGAAATATTCTTCACACGCTTCCAGGTTGTAGGTGAAATTGGAATGGGTCAGTTCTGCTCCCTTGGGGACACCTGTTGTGCCGCCCGTATAGAGCATGACAGCAGTATCTTCATCAGGATTAATATCAAGGGAAGGCGGATTCGGGCTGGATGAGGCAACAATGTCGTCAAACATAAGATGGCCGGATTCGTGTTTGTCAGCTTTGGGAATTTTACCTAAAAGCCCACCAAGAAAGGCTTTGACTTTTGGAAGATAGGATTTGATATTGCAGACAATAACGGTTTCAATTTGGGTGTCTTTTATGGCCTTGACAGTGTTTGGATAAAGCAGGGGGTGGTCCATACAAAAGACCATTTTTGATTCAGAATCCTTGAGCTGGTAATTCAGTTCTGAAGGTGTATAGGCGGGATTACAGTTCACGGCCACTGCGCCGGATTTAAGGATGCCAAAAAGAACTTCAGGAAAGTGGGGTATGTTGGGAAGAAAGATTGCAACCTTGTCCCCCTTTTTAATCCCTTTGCCTGCAAGAAAGGTTGCAATCCTGTCCGCAGTATCCTTGACTTGGGCATAGGTCCTGAATGCATCGTTAAAAATGGTATACACATTATCAGGGTATTTTTTAGCAGTGTTGTCAAGGATTTGAGTAAGAGGGTAATGATAATTGGTTACATCGTGTGCTACGCCTTCCGGCCAGAAAGGTGTTTCCCATACTTGATCCGCCATTTGTTTTCTCCTTTTGTTTAAGTGGCCCCGCCAGGGATAAATTTTGCTTATCCTAATTCGTGATTTGATTAATTAAACAGTGTTTATTTGTTTATATCAAAACTATATAATAAATCCAGATAATTTTTCATATTGATAAAGATGAGATGCAATGATAAGGGATGAGATAAAAATAATCGCTAAATAATCTCGGAATTAAGAGGAGATGAGAATAGTATGAAAAAAAAATATCAATACCTGTTGATCATATTTTTATGGGTGGTGTTTTTTGTCAATCCATCATTTGCAGAAGACATATATGTGGCAGGGATCACAAAAGTTACCATGCGGACGGGGCCGGGAATTGAAAATAAAATCATTGACATATTAACGTCCGGCGATAAACTTGAAATGGTTGAATATCAAAAGGACTGGAGCCAGGTAAAGACAGATAAGGGAAGGATGGGATGGGTTTTGTCAAGGTTTTTAACCAAGGATATTCCAGATACTTTTTTGATTGAAAAATTAAAAAAAGATAATCAGGAGCTGATTTCGAAATTAAGTGCTCTTGAAGAGGAAAATAAGATACTTGCAGATAAAAATGCAGCATTGGTCCAAATCGAAGAAAAATATAATAAACTGAAACAGGAATCTGCTGATTTTTTAACACTCGAGGCAAATTATAAAAAAATAATGGAAGAGTTTGCAGCCCAGAAAGGACAGATTAAGACATTGGAAAACAATTTAAACAAAGAGCAAAAACTTTGGTTTTTCAGCGGTGCCGGTGTTTTTATTTTTGGTCTGCTTTTGGGTTTAAGTACCCGTAAAAAGAAAAGAAGCGGCTTGTTATGATTAAAAAAACTGATTTTTTAGTGATTGGAAGCGGTATTGCCGGGCTAAGCTATGCCCTTAAAGTGGCCCAATTGGGTAAAGTCACCATCATTACCAAAAAACAGATCCAGAGAACAAACACAGCCCTGGCTCAGGGTGGAGTGGCAGCCGTATTCGGCAAAATAGATTCATTTGACCTTCATATCAAGGATACGCTGGATGCAGGAGATGGCCTTTGCGACAAGGAAGTTGCAAAGATGATAGTCAAAGATGGACCCGAAAGAATTAAAGAACTTGTAAAACAGGGGGCAAATTTTAATAAAGACGGCAATGGTGAGTATGATTTTTCATTGGGTCAAGAAGGAGGACATTCTGCCAAAAGAATTGTATATGCCCATGATTTGACGGGTAAAGAGATTGAAGATACCCTGGTAAAAAATGTTGAGCAGAATAAAAATATCACTATTTTAGAAGATCATATTGCTGTAAATTTAATTACGTTTTCCAGTAGTATCAGAAGCGGGCTTCTTGTCACCCAGAATGAAAATATTTGCTGCGGCGCCTATGTTTTGAATAATAAATCCGGAGAAATTGAAACTTTTTATGCGGGAATTACTCTCCTTGCAACGGGTGGCGCAAGCAAAGTATATTTGTATACCTCCAATCCGGATATAGCAACGGGTGATGGCATTGCCATGGCATATCGGGCAGGCGCTTCTGTTGCAAATCTTGAATTTGTACAATTTCATCCAACATGCCTGTATCATCCTGAAGCAAAAAATTTCCTTATTTCAGAAGCAGTAAGAGGAGAAGGTGCTGTTTTAATAGACTCTGAAGGTAAAAGGTTTATGGAAAAATATTCCCCGGACAAGGACCTTGCCTGTAGAGACATCGTCGCCCGGGCCATTGACATTGAATTAAAGAAAACAGGCGCAGAATCAGTCTTTCTGGATATCACACATAAAGATTCTGATTTTATCAAGAAAAGATTTCCTAATATTTAATCTAAATGCCTTGGGTATGGGATTGATATGACAAAAGAGCCTATTCCCGTTGTTCCGGCTGCCCATTATATGTGCGGCGGAGTGGCCACGGATTTGAATGGGAAAACCGATATTCAACGCCTTTACGCCGTCGGGGAAACCGCATGTACAGGATTTCATGGTGCCAACAGACTGGCGTCAAATTCCCTTTTAGAAGCATTGGTTTATTCCCACAGGGCCTATCAAGCATCTATTGAAGAGTTTAAGACCATTAAAAATAAAGTAAGCACCACCCTTGAACTGTGGGATGAAGCCGATACAACAGACAGTGATGAGGCAATTGTTGTGACCCATAACTGGGATGAGATCAGACGTTTGATGTGGAATTATGTCGGTATTGTCAGATCAGACAAGCGCCTGCAACGGGCTCAAAGAAGAATCCAGAATATCCAGAAAGAAATCAATGAGTATTATTGGAATTTTAAGGTAACAGCTGATTTAATTGAACTTAGAAATCTTGCCACTGTGGCGGAATTGATCATTGAATCCGCTTTAATGAGAAAAGAAAGTCGGGGGCTCCATTATAATATCGGATACCCTGAGAAAGATGATCAAAACTGGTTGAAACCAACCATTCTTAAAAAACGCTTTTGAAGAATTGAATTCCAGGTTCCATTACTTATCGCCATTTGCCGGCACCATGAAGTACTAAGGTATCACAGCCTTGTTCATAAATTCCTTATTTATATAGATTTATAAAGAAAATCCATCTCTCCCTATTTTCATTCTCTGATTTTTTTGACATAAAGGGAGGGGTTAATAAAAATAGCACAGGAGTCAGGTATGCTTAAAGATGGTGAAAAAGGGGTGATTCGTCAAAGGTGTAAGGAAAACCAGACATATGCCATTGCCCCGCATATCCCCTGCGGGATTATAAAACCGGATCAACTCAGAAAGCTTGCAGATGTGGCGGAAAAATATAATGTATCAGATTTAAAGATTACAAGCGCTGCAAGAATTGCCATTATAGGTATCAATGAAGAGCAGGTAGATGAAATCTGGGATGATCTTGGCATGGATGCCGGTCATGCAACCGGGCCTTGTGTCAGAAGTATTAAGGTCTGCCCAGGGATAAGCTAGTGCCGTCTTGCCAAACAGGACAGCCTTAAAATGGGAATGCAATTGGATAAGGTTTACCATGGGATGGTTCTACCAAGTAAAATGAAAATGGGAGTCAGTGGCTGTAAAATTCAATGTGCTGAAAACTGTATCAAGGATATTTCCCTTTATGGAACCCAGGATGGATGGACACTTATGATTGGCGGCAATGGTTCGGCAAGGCCAAGGTTGGCTGAGATCCTGGCAGAAGACCTTTCATTTGAAGATGCCCAGGACATGGTGACAAGGGTTATGGATTACTACAAAATAAATTCAAAACGCGAACGTGTGGGCCGAATGGTTGAAAGAATAGGGCTTGATACGATTAAATTGGATTTGAAAATCAATTGATAGTTATCATTGCCTGGCAAATCACTTTGACCTGTCGATATGACTGTCCCCTTTGCAAAAGATAAGTACAGCCGTGTTTTTCATTCAACTCAATAATCACATATATATGATTGACAAGCTATAAAAAATAATATATATGTGATTAAAGCTAAATATTAATTCATATAAATATGATAAAAATGAAACACAGAAAACTAAAGAGAGTTAGAGAACAATTAGATGAAACGCTTCAGGTCTTTACTAAGACGGCTAATGTAGCCAGGCCGATCAGAGGGTGGATTCGTGCGATTCGGGATGCCCTTGGAATGAACATGCGCCAGTTAGCAGATCGATTAGGGGTTGGTCAACCTCGGATTGTTAAAATAGAGCATGATGAACTTTCCGGGGCATTGACCATTAAAACACTGGAAAAAATTGCAGATAAACTGGACTGTGTGTTCGTATATGGTTTTGTTCCCAGAACAACCTTAGAAAATACAGTCAGGAATCAAGCCGCCTGTATTGCGCGGGAAAGAATGAATAAGATCTCACATCATATGTATCTTGAAGCGCAGGAGTTGACGAATCATCATTCTAAAGCAGCTTTTGAGAGTATGGTGGAAGAGATTTTGGAATCTCCTTCAAAACTATGGGATAAGAAGTTCAAATGATTGAGATTGAAGATGGTGCCACCCCATTAGAATATGATGAGATCAAAGGATTAATTCCTACACATATCACCACCAAAGGGGAACTCGATGCATTGGAGTTGGAGAATATTGCACGAGCCTCTGCTTGGATGCAAACAATTAAAGCAGACAAAATCCTGAATACGGAT
>JAQICW010000098.1 GCA_027858355.1 Desulfobacula sp. | reverse complement strand
CATATACAAGGCGCAAAAAATCTTGAAACCGGAGTGTACTACTGTACATGAGGCCACTCTTATAATTTGGCAGGATTTTGCAGCAACGCAGTAGATGGGTGAGTTTTCGTTCAAACACTCATTATTCCTCTGATCTTTTTGGGGCTGCATGCTTTAAAAAGATCAGAGGGACCCTGAAAATTAGAAAAAATAGTTGGGAGAAGAAAAACCATGTGGCAGTTTGTTTTACGCCGTTCCATTCTGATGATCCCCATATTTGTTGTGGTGTCCATTATTATCTTTTCCCTGATTCACATTGTACCTGGCAACCCCATAGACAATCTTATGGGCCCTGGAATGACCAAAGCCCATGAACAAAAGCTGGTGGAAAAATATAACCTGGACAAACCAATTCCAGTTCAATATTTCATCTGGTTTAAAAATATGCTTAAAGGGGATCTGGGGCGATCCATCATTGAGAAACGGCCGGTAACAGAACTATTACTTCATCATCTGCCATATAGTCTTTCCCTGGGGCTCACAGCCATTGCGCTCTCATTTATACTGGGGGTTTCCATGGGAATTGTTTCTGCGGCAGCCAAAAATACTGTTTTTGATCACCTGGCCATGCTGGTGGCATTATTTGGGGTTACCATCCCTGCTTTCTGGCTGGGTTTGATTCTTATCCTGGTGTTTGCCGTGTGGTTGACCTGGTTTCCGATTTCAGGGTCTGGCACTCTTCTGTCTCTGGTTCTTCCGGCAATCACAGTGGGGTTGGGCGGTGCCGGACTCATTGCTAGGATCACACGGGTGTCAATGCTGGAAGTGGCATCCAAGGATTTTATCGTAATGCTCCATGCCAAGGGACTTGGGAAAAAAGCAATCCTCTTAAAACACATTTTAAGGAATGCATTGATACCCGTTATCACTATCCTGGGATTACGGATCGGATGGGTTCTGGGGGGCACAGTGACCGTTGAAATAGTTTTTGGCCGGCCAGGTCTGGGGCAGTTATTGATCACTGGATTGTTTCGAAGGGATTATCCTGTTATTCAGGGCGCCATGCTTATTCTGGCCATGGGCATTATGATGGGCACTTTTTTGGCAGATATTCTGTATGCATACACAGATCCCAGGGTAAGGGATCAACATCAGTAAACAAGGGTCTATTTTTAGCGATTAACCATGGAAAATATTCAAAATTCAGAAAATATCAAACCACCGGCCAACCGGTGGCTGAGACGTGTTAAAAAATTAAAATCAAACAAGGCAGGTCTCCTGGGTGTTATCATCATAGCCGGCCTTATCTTTATAGCAATATCTGCAGATATTATATCCCCTTATTCCTATAAGGAACAGGATTTCAGTATCATGAACAGCCCGCCGTCAAAAGACCATTTCATGGGTACTGACGAGTTTGGAAGGGATGTGTTCAGTCGAATTCTCCACGGCTCCCGGATTTCAGTTTATGTGGGTGTCGTTTCCGTGGGCCTGTCTGTTGTTCTAGGGGTCATCCTGGGGGCCCTTGCCGGATATTACGGGGGATGGCTGGACCAGGGCCTCTCCATTGTCACTGATCTGACCTGGTCTTTGCCGGAAATCCTCGTAGCCCTTCTTCTGGTTGCTGTGGTGGGTGCAGGGATTGAGTGTGTCATCATTGCCATTGCCTTGACCTATTGGGCTCAATATGCCCGGTTGATACGGGGACAGATCCTCATGCTTAAAAATGAGATCTATGTGGAAGCCACACGTTCCCTGGGCGCTACAGATTTCACCATTCTGTTCAAGCATCTTTTTCCCAATGCCATTGCGCCGGTGATTGTTGCCGCTACCATTGGAATCGGCCAGGCCATTGTACTGGAAGCAACCCTTGGGTTTCTAGGCATGGGGGCCCAACCGCCCATGCCAAGCTGGGGAGCCATGATGAGCAATGGAACCGCTTATCTGTTTATTTCACCCTGGGTTATTATTTTTCCAGGCCTTGCCATGATGGTCACGGTTTTTGGGTTCAATCTTTTCGGGGATGCTCTGGTGGATATCATGGATATCAGGGAGGATACCCTTAGATGACCCTTTTAAAGGTGGAAAATTTAAAGGTGGTCTTCAAAACCCGGGACGGCCTTGTAGAACCTTTGAGCGGAATAAGTTTTGATATTGAAGCCGGAGAAATTTTAGGGCTTGTGGGAGAAACCGGCTCTGGGAAATCCGTTACAGCCCAGGCCATCATGGGGCTGCTTCCTTTTCTGGATGGCAGGGTTTCTTCCGGCCGGATTCTTTTCAATGATCAAGATCTACTCTCCATCTCTGAGAAAGAATACCAGCAATTAAGGGGGAACCAGGTCTCTTTGATATCCCAGAATCCCATGACATCCCTTGACCCGGTTTACAAAGTGGGCGATCAGATTGTGGAGGGGTTGAAACTGCATTTGGATATAACCCGGGCAGATGCACAAAAAAGGGCCGTGGATGTGATGACATCCCTTGGCATTCCCAATGCAGGAAAAGTATTTCATCAATATCCCCATCAACTTTCCGGGGGTCTGAAGCAGAGAATTGTCATTGCCATGGGCCTGTGCGCCGATCCAAAGCTTTTGATCGCAGATGAACCCACCACAGCCCTGGATGTTACTGTCCAGGCCCAGATTATTGAATTGTTTAAAAAAACAACCCGGGAACGGAATCTCGGTCTGATCATGATTACCCATGATCTGGGTATCATTTCCCACCTTTGTGATAAGGTGGTTGTCATGTATGCTGGAAATGTGGTGGAGACCGGCCAGGTTGTCTCGGTTTTCACAGACCCCAAACATCCCTACACCCAGGCCTTGCTTAATTGTATTCCAAAACTGAGCATGGAGGATAGAACGTTACACGCCATTCCGGGAAATGTTCCCAGTGTGAGAACATTTCCCAGTGGATGCAGATACCACCCCCGCTGTCCCAAAGCAAAACAATATTGTATGGAAAACACCCCAAAAACCATACAGGCAAAAAACAATACAAAGGTCAAATGCCATCAATTCAGCCCCCAGTGGGAGACTAAGTCATGACCCCTTTAGTTGAGATCCGGCATCTGTCCAAATTTTTTCCAGTGATTGGCGGGCTGATGCACAGAAAAACAGGTGAAGTAAAAGCTGTGAATGATATCTCCTTTGATATCTTCAAAGGAGAATCCTTAGGTGTTGTGGGAGAATCAGGCTGCGGTAAATCCACCCTTGCAAGACTTATTTTAAATTTGATTACGCCAACCAGGGGAAGCGTTGAATTTAACGGGCAGGATGTCAATCGTATCGGCAAAAGACAGCTGCGTCATCTGAGGCGAAAAATGCAAATGGTTTTTCAGGACCCCCATTCATCCCTTGATCCCCGAAATTCCATCTACCGCAGTTTAGAAGAAGTGTTTAAGATTCAAAAGGTCTCCCTGTCACAGACACAGATAAATGACCGTATCCTGGAACTTCTGGGCATGGTCGGCCTGAAGCCAGAACACTGCCGTTCCTATCCCCACCAGCTGTCAGGAGGACAGAAACAGCGGGCCGTCATCGCACGGGCCCTGGCCATGGTGCCTGAATTTATTATTTTAGATGAACCCACTGCCGCCCTGGATGTATCAGTCCAGGCACAGATCATCCTTTTGCTGCAGCAATTGGGTGATCAGTTTAATATGACCTATTTGTTTATTTCCCATGACCTTGCCCTGGTGGATTATTTCTGTCAGCGGATCATTGTCATGTATTTGGGCAAAATCGTAGAAATCACACCGGCAAACCTGTCCAGTAAACAGCCTTGCCATCCCTATACAAAAGTGTTGATGGAAAGTGTGTATATTGCAGATCCCCTCACAAAAACCCAGGCACCCAGTATTGAAGGAGAAGTGCCCAGTCTTTTTAATATCCCGAAAGGATGTGCTTTTGAGAATCGTTGTGTATATTCCAGGGACATTTGCAGGAAAAAATTGCCCAAACTCTTGGAAGCTTTGCCAGGTGAGTTTGTGGCCTGTCATTTTCCTTTAACCTATGCTGAAAATGGCGCTATCGAATAAGTCGATCAAATTATAGTTCTATTTAAAGCAGGGTCAGAAATGGCCCTGCTTTTTTTTATGGGTTTGTTCATAAAAAAAATCTTGATAAAAAATTCCATTTATGTGAGGGAAGGTTAAACATGAAAGGGCTAATACTCTTATCTGGTTTTGATGTAGACATAAATTTCCTTTGTTAATATTTTTTTTGCCATGCTGCAAGGATGGATAAATATAATTGAGAAGCTGCGGCACTATTTTGGGGGAACCAAACAACATACAGCAGTCTGTAATGGGTAAAAACATAGAATGGACAGACAGGCTTATGACCTCCCTGAACCAGGGCATGGCCGGATCATGCCTGACTACAATTCTGATATGGGCGGCAGCAGCAATCCTGACAGGGTGTCAAACTCCTGGTTCCCACAGGGTTGCCGTGGACCAGAAAGTCCATGGTATCATACTGGAAAAGCAGGAGCAGATCCTTGGCAGAAAAGGTTCTTTCAGTATTGAGAGGCCCAGCGACAGCCTCCGTCGACAGCTGATTGAGCATGCATCTCTCCCCGGCTCAGGTCCGGCCTCTCTGGGCACGGACAAATTGCCATTAGTGGCCCTTTGGCCGGAAGATGGTTATCCAAATTCTTCAGGGCCCAAGGGGCAAACGATTTCCTTCCTGGATGCACCATTGACACTCTCCCTTGTCAAAGCCCTGGAAATTGGGGCTGGGAACAGTCCTGATTTTCAGACAAAAAAAGAGGCCGTGTTTCAGGCAGCCCTGGTTTTGTACCTTGAACAGGACAGCTTTCGAAACAGCTTTATGGGTCAGATCCAAAGCCTTGTGAGTTCTGATAGCTCACAAGATTCGACCCACCAGGGAACCCTTACCAGTGGAGAACTCACCGGAACCCGGCAACTTGATAACGGGATGAAACTGACAACTGCCCTGGCTTTTGATCTGGCAACCCTGCTCACCAGGGGAGGCAGTTCTTCCTTTGGGATTGCCGGTGATGTCAGCCTGTCCATTCCTTTATTGAGAGGATCTGGCAGGCATATTGTTACAGAACCTTTGCAACAGGCTGAACGAAACGTGGTTTACGCCATCCTTGCGTTTGAACGGTTTAAAAAGGAGTTTGCCGTGTCTGTTGGCAGTAATTACCTGACCATCCTAAAACAGCTGGACATGGTGGGGAACGTCCGGGAAGACTATAGGAGCAGGATTGTCTCGGCCCGTCGGACTAAACGTCTGGCTGATGCCGGCAGGCTCAAGGAAATTGAGGTGGATCAGTCCGTACAGACCGAGCTTATCGCCCGCCAAAGTTGGGTTTCAGCCCAGGAGCAGTACAAAAAACAGATGGATGCCTTTAAAATTCTGCTGGGGCTTCCCCCGGACGCTGATATCAGTCTGGATACAGATGAACTCAAGCGCCTGGCAGACATCCCCGGCAGGATCCCTGTCAATGAAGGTGCTGCCAGGGAAAGGGAATCCATACCGCTACAGAGCAGCCTGCCTGAGGGCTCTCCGATTATTCTTGCAGAGCCCGATACCAGCCGGGCCGGTCCCCTGGAGCTTTCTGCCCACACTGCCATTGAGCTGGCACTGGCCAACAGGCTGGACATGAGGGTTGCCCTGGGCAAGGTGTTTGATGCCCAGCGTGCCGTGGTAGTCGCAGCCGATGCTCTTGGTGCTGAACTGACCATCCTGGGATCGGCATCCCTGGGTGAGCGGCGGACCATCACCACAGCAGACCTTGTCAACGCCAGGCTTCGCACGGACAAGGGTGTGTTCTCCGCTCTTCTGACCCTGGATCTGCCCTTTGAGAGGACTGCCGAGGCCGTGACCTATCGCAACAGTTTTATAGAACTTGAGCAGGCCGTGCGCAGCGTTCAAAGCCTTGAAGACACCATGAAGCTTTCATTACGCAGCCGGCTCAGCGAACTGCTCGAAGCCCGGGAAACCCTTTATATACAGGCAAAGGCCGTATCCCTTGCCTTAAAGCGTGTGAAAAGCATTACCCTGTTCATGGATGCCGGAAGAGCCGAGACCAGGGATCTTTTAGAAGCCCAGGATGCACTGCTTGCAGCCCAGAACAGTCTGATCTCGGCCCGTGTGAATTACAGGATAGCAGAACTGGAAATCCAGCGTGACATGGGATTGCTTACCGTCACAGATACTGGTCTGTGGCAGGAGTATTCCCCGGAGGCACAAAATAATGCTGAAAAATAAGATTTTTATCTGGACTGCAGCAGCAGTTATCGCAGGTCTTGCCCTGACCCTGGCCGGAATCAGGTTTACAGGATCAAAGACAGATATATCCCAGGCCCCTACCTATATGGTAAAACAAGGGCCCCTTACTATCAATATCGTGGAATCCGGAACCATCAAGGCCAGGGAGCAGATCATCATCAAGAATGAAGTGGAAGGAAAGACCTCAATTATTTTTTTGATTCCAGAAGGCACCCAGGCTAAAAAAGACGATTTGCTGGTGGAACTGGATGCCAGTTCTCTGATGGATACCAAAATTGACCAGGAAATCAAGGTTCAAAACGCAGAAGCAGCCTATGTCAATGCCACGGAAAAATTGGCCGTAGCTGAAAACCAGGCAAAAAGCGATATGGACCTTGCCGTGCTGACCCTGGAATTTGCCAATCAGGATCTGAAAAAATATATAAAAGGCGAATATCCCAATGAGTTGCAGAAAGCCGAGGCCGAGATTACCCTTGCCGAAGAAGAACTCACCCGGGCACGGGATACCCTGAAATGGTCCCAGACCCTGAATAATGAAAAATACATTTCCCAGACAGAACTTGCGGCAGATCAGCTGTCAGAAAAGAAAAAAGCCCTGGATCTTGAACTTGCAAAAAATAATCGAGACCTTCTTGTTAATTACACGTATAAAAGAAATCTGGCCCAGCGTAAAAGCGATGTCAGCCAGGCTGAAATGGCCAGGGAAAGGACCCGACGCAAGGCCAGGGCAGATGTGATTCAGGCCAAAGCTGCGCTCAAGGCCCGGCTGGCAGAGTATCAGCGCCAGAAGGACAAGCTGGAAAAGTTCCAGGAGCAGATTGGGAAAACAAAAATCTATGCGCCTGCTGACGGTCTTGTTATCTATGCCACCAGTGCCCAGAGCGGATCATACCGGCGCAATGCAGAACCGCTTCAGGAGGGCCAGGACATCAGGGAACGCCAGGAACTGATCTATCTGCCCACGGCCAATTCAAGCAATGCCGAGATTGCCATCCATGAAACCAATCTTAAGAAGGTCAGTGTGGGCCTGCCCGTGGTCGTGACTGTGGACGCGCTGCCAGGCAGGAAGTTTTCCGGCAGGGTCACCCGTATCGCACCACTGCCAGATGCCCAGAGTCTCTGGATGAACCCGGATCTCAAGGTATATACCACGGAAATTTTTCTTGATGATAATGACGGAGATATCCGGACAGGTATGAGCTGCCAGGCACAGATTGTCATTGAAAGCCATTCCAACGTCCTGTATGTGCCTGTCCAGGCTGTGCTGCGGGTTGCCGGAGTTTCCACTGTATATGTCCGCAACGGTTTGGAATTTGAACCCCGGCCAGTTACGACCGGTCTTGACAACAATCGGATGATTCATGTGATCAAAGGACTTGATCCCGGAGATATTGTTCTACTCACGCCGCCTCTCAAGGCCGCAGGAGTTGATTATCAGGCATTGGAAAAGGATGCTGTCAGTACACCCGGTACTGGAACCAGTATCAAAAAGAAACGAATTAAGAAGAAAAAGGTTGCCGAGTAACCCCATGGAAACCTTTTCATCAGATACCAGGCTGGATATCCTTGTCAGACTTGAAAACGCCCATAAGATCTACACCATGGGTAACCAGAAGGTTGCGGCCCTGGGAGGGATCGATGTATCCTTTGCCAGGGGAAGCTTCTGGGCCATCATGGGATTCAGCGGGTCCGGGAAAAGCACCATGATGAATATTATTGGCTGCCTGGACCGACTGACCAGCGGCCGGTACGTTTTTCAGGAAAAGGATATCAGCGACCATGGGGATGATGCCCTAAGTGATATCCGGCTCAGGCACCTTGGGTTTATTTTCCAGAGTTTCAATCTGATTCCCCAGTTAACCGTGCAGCGAAACATTGAACTACCCCTTTACTACCTTGGCTGGGATGCCGCAAAAAGCGCTGAACATGCCCGGGAACTTGCCTCCATGGTGGGCCTTGAAGATCGCCTTACTCACCGGCCCGCAGAGCTGTCCGGAGGGCAGATGCAAAGAGTTGCCATTGCCAGGGCTCTTGCCACCAACCCGGATCTGATCCTGGCTGACGAGCCCACGGGCAATCTGGACAGTAAAACCAGCCAGCAGATCATGGAATTGCTGGGCAAGTTCCATGCCGCCGGCAAGACCATCATCATGGTGACCCATGAGTCCCATATTGCTGATTATGCCCAGAACCGGCTCTACATGAAAGACGGGCGTATCCAGGGGATTGAAGGTAATTGATATGAGGCAGATACACTTTTTCAGGGAACTTACCTCAGGTATCCAGACGTTGCTGCTTCACAAATTGCGGTCATTTTTGACCATGCTGGGGGTGGTGTTTGGTGTCGGCAGTGTCGTAGCCATGCTGGCGGTGGGTGAAGGTGCCAGCAAGGAAGCCCTGGAACAGATCCGGAAACTGGGTAGCAACAACATTATTATTTCATCTGTCAAATCCCTGGAAGAAGTGGCTTCCAGCACAACGAGATCATTCATCAGCATCTATGGCCTGACCTACCAGGATCATGCAAGGATACAGGAAAGCTTTTCATCCGTAAAAAAGAATGTGCCCGTGAAACTTATACGAAAGGAGTCGCGCCTTGGGCAGCGATCCCTTGAACTCAGGGTAGTGGGAACCACCCAGCCATGGTTTGAGGTTATTCCCAGGGAACTCCTTGGCGGCAGGATACTCATCCAGTCAGACACGGAGAACAAAACAGCCGTGGTGGTATTGACTGAGTTCGGAGCCAGAAAACTCCTGGCAACCATGAACACCATCGGCCAGAACATCCGGATTGGGGGAGACAGCTTTGAGGTTGTCGGCATCATTAAAAGCGAAACCGGCCAGGCCGGGACAATGCAGATCCCTGATAAGGAGATTGATGCCTACATCCCCATCACAACAACCAAGAGCTATTTCGGGGATGTAACAATGAAGAGATCCTCTGGATCGAGACTCCGTGAAAAGGTTGAACTCCATCAGATCATTGTCCAGGCGGACAGCCTGGCCAGCGTTGAACCCACGGCCCAGGCCATTGAACGGATGCTGACCTTATTTCATAACAAAAAAGATTACCAGATCAATGTTCCCCTTGCCCTGCTCAGGCAGGCAGAAGCCACAAAACGCACATTTAACATAGTCCTGGGGTCCATTGCCGGGATCAGCCTGCTGGTGGGGGGCATCGGGATCATGAACATCATGCTGGCTTCTGTTACCGAGCGGATCAGGGAAATCGGTATCCGCAGGGCCATCGGCGCCAAACGCAGACAGATCATTATCCAGTTTCTCATTGAAGCCGTGGTTCTTTCCACCCTGGGCGGTATCATTGG
>JAQICW010000040.1 GCA_027858355.1 Desulfobacula sp. | reverse complement strand
TAAAAATATTTTATTTTTTGATTCAGAAAAATACATATCAATTTTTAAAAAGGTACTCGCTTTATCAAACTTACCTTTATTTAGTATAAACATTGCAGGATCGACAGACTCTGAAAACATTCCCCCAAAGCCGTACTGAACAAATATGTCAATATGATATTTGGTTAGAATGAGTTTACGAGTTTCTTCAAATTTTGAAATAAACATAAAAGTCATGGGGGTAACCATGGCCATTTTCCCTGACTCACATAGCAATTGATCAAGACGCTGAATGAAACAGGAATACAAGTTTATATATGTATCAAATGGGTCTCGATAATTCTTATCGATAAAAGTTTTAAGTTCTGTTCCATAATCACGGCGTGAAGTATAAGGCGGATTTGCCATGGCCACATCATATTCGGTGGTCAACAATTCAAGGAAAGTGATGGCATCCCGGGTTTTGCTGATCAAGAAGGTATTGCCCTGAGCTTGAGCGTATTGTTCGACAGCTGTTTTCAGGTTGGCAAAGAAGGTAGCGGCAAAACTTTTGTGAGCCTCGATTTCCATTGCCGTAAACAGTTCCGGCTGGGCTGAATTCTGCTTGGCCTCCAGTATCTTTAGCTTGGCTTTGACCTTTTCATCCAGACGGATCAGGGAACCAAACTTGTAAGCAAACTGAAGATCGGTCCAAATCTCTGCAATCAACTCCTGCTGGCTTTTATCCAGCATGGTGCCCTCGGTAAAGATGTGCTCAACCGTCTCGTATTCCGGTAGATAAAAATCTGAGGAAACCACATTAAAGGCAATCTCGCCAATGGTGCGACGTTTCTTCTTTGCCTTGATGAAAAGACCAAGCTGGGCCAGCTGAACCGCCCGGTCATCAAGGTCAATACCGTGCAGGTTATTTTCAATAATCAGCTTTGGAATGTCCTTTCCATCGTAATCTGCTCCATAGTTTTCAATCTGATCAATATAAAGCTCATAAAAAAAATCAAAACCATAAAGCAACATATTACCTGATCCGCATGTAGGATCGATCATTTTGATTTTATGCAATGGTTTGGGTTTTCGTTCCTGGATATTGGGTGCATTGGCAATTTTATAACGGGTCCTGATATCTGAAGTCGGGTACATCTCCAGGTACAGTTTGCCCAGGGAATTTTCCACCAGGAACTGTACAACCCAGCGAGGGGTATAAACCTGCGATTGCAGAGAAACCTTGTTGTATTCGGTCTTATCGCCACTATCTTTGTGAGCTTTCTTTTTAACGTTATTATAGCTCTCATACAGCCAGCCGAGCACATCATCGCTCTGCCAGATATCTGAACCCACCTGAGAGTCTTTTTCCACTGCGTTAAACGCCTCGATGATTTCATTGAGGCTGATGGCATCCGGCAGTAGGGCATAGGGATATTTTTTGCTGTAAAGCGGCAGTGTTTCTCCCAGTTCATCAAATGCATGCTTGATATATTCCCGGATTCCCTCCAGTTCTTCACTGCGCATATCAGGGTGTATTTCCAGCCAGGCTTTATGACCAAAAGAACGGTCACCGTGTTCGGGTTGTTTGGTCAGCACCGGCGGAAAAAGATTGGCTGCTTCCATTACTTTCACGGCTGCAAACCGGTTAAAAAGGGTGAAGGTCAATTCATCAACCAGCTTTTCCCTGGCACGCACATAATCTCCTGTCTCTCCAATATGACTTTCAATAATGGCACTGTAACGCTGTCTTTTTGGATGAAGCTCTTCGGGCAGGACTTCAAGATCTTTGGGTTTTGTTTTGTCTAATCCCAGGCGGGCAAATTGTCTGTCAAATTTTGCTTCAATGAGGGTCCGCAGTGTATCAACATGTTCTGAAAGTTTCATGGGTCTGTTTCCTGCTATAGTGTTTCTATATCCACTTCAATCTCTTCGTCAGGTAAAGCGGTAGCCAGTTCAGTCAACTGATTTGTTAAAAGGGCTTTGTAGTCTTTTACCATCATGGTTTTGCCTGGCAACTGGAATTTGACTTTGCGAGGGATCTTGGGGGCTTCTGGTTTATCCGAATCACCCGGTTTGGGTTTCGGCTGAGGGTTGTATTTAATGAAACTGCTCTGAAGAATCAAAAGCTCACTGTCTTTAGCAGGTACCAGGGCCGTATAGTTGAGAATATCTGACAGCGAATATCCACAACGGTCACAGGTGGTGGACAATTCAAGGACCGGCTCTTTAACAATTCTGTCTTTGCAATATCGCTTGAGATTTTCCAGTTTTTTCAGATAATGGGCATTTAATGCGGCGGGGAAATTCTGTTTCAGGTTTCGAAGCGCGGCATCAACCTTGCCATCCAATATCTGGTACTCATGGGTCATCCCTGCTGCAGCATTTTTTATCAACAGATAATAACCATCTTTTACTATCTGCGTCTGCTGGTGCAGTTGAGCAAAATTTTTCACCATGTCTTGCTTGTAAAGCCTTAAGAATTCATCACTGGCTTCCTGTATTGTCTTATCCACACGATCCGCTTTTTTTAATTCAGCACAGACAGCTTCAATAAAGCGTTTGAAATCATTTACCTTTGAAAAATTCTGTTTAATAAACTTCTGGGCCTTAAGAATTGTCTGAATGGCTGATGTGTATTGATCTTCAGTTGAAAGGAAATACTCCACTTTTTCTATGTAGTTGCTATCGGTTATTTTGCCTGTATAATTTTGCAAAATCGTTTTCTGCTCTGCCACATTGGGGAAAAGAGAATCAAATTGATTGACAGTATCATTCAGTGTTGTCAGAGTCCCGATAAAATGGTCTGCCAGCAGATTGATGTCCGTGGCCAGGTCAAAATCATTGGTATTCCAATTAATTGTTTTATTTATGTAGCGTTCTGCTTTAAGATCCATTAACGATTGAACCACCTTATTTTTTTGGGTCGCCGGCAGTGTTGCTGTAATAGACTTAAAAGAGGCGGATTTAAATTTTGTGGTATTATTAAATGCTTCCTGAACCCCGGTTTGTGCATGGGAAAACCAGGTACTTCCATTATATTTAACAGACAGACGTCCTGCACGAAACAGAGCGGCGAGTGTAACGACAATTGTACCAAATGAATATCCCCATGGTGATCCGGATAAGTCTGACTCAATGCTTTTTCCGTCCACGTACTGGGTCTTTATTTTGGCGTTAATTTCTTCGACAACCTTAAGATGGTCGCCGGTAAAATTGCCATGGTTGTCAAAGAATTTAAAGGCTCCTCCTGAAAAAAGTCTGTCAAGATTATCTTTTTTGCTGCTGAAAATTTTGGGCACCAGGCTTTCTGACAATTGATTGGGCAGTCTTTTAAAAAATATGTTTTTGACAACTTTCCGTTGTATCTCATTGATAATTTCTTTAAAAGTATCTGGATTCAGCAGGTGTTCATCAAACATATAAATCAGAGAACCGTTTTTATATGATTCTTCAACTTTTATCCTCAGTTCTTTTTCTTTTTCTTCACGGATGATTGCAAAATCCCTGATGATTTGACGTTTGGTCGGCTCTGATTCATTTGCATAGTTTTCTTCCATAATTGAATACCGCTTGATTTCATCAATCAATTTATCAATATGATAAAATCCTGCGTTATCCGGAACCAATGTGATCAGGTCTTTATTGTGTTGAGTATCCATCTTGATCTGTTCAATAAAATCCTGCCTGTTTTCATTGATATTAAACAGACTGTAGACCATCAATTTAAGTTGTTTGTTTCCCGGACTGGTTAGTTCATCATCCTGATCAGACAGGACACTGAATTTGAATGGATCTGAATTTTCGGTCAGCGTGGCAACTGGAACAAAAGTTTTGTAGTTTTTTATGTAGTTGATCAAGTTTCGTTTTTTGGTAAAATGCTCTATATCAAACCCTTTCATCTCTTCCAGAAGCTTGCCTTCCAGGTCCGATGTGATTTTATAGTTATTGTTTGATACAAGAAGAGCTTTGGCCTCAACAAGATATGACAAGGATTTCTCAATATCCGGTTTTATCTCATAATAGGCTTTGATATCCGAGATATAACTTTTGGTAATATTCTCAACGGTTGCAAACAATACTTCCGAGTCAGCCAGCAGGTGAATGGTCTTGAGAAGCTTTTCCCCATCTATCGGCATGTTTTTTTCATTCAGAATCTTGCGGGCGGTATCATATTTATTGACCAGACCGATGGGAGGTGCTGTCTGTGCTTCAGAGCAAATTGCGTATCCCGTTGTAAAGGCATAAAGCTCTTTTTCCCGCATTTGTTTTCGCAAAACATCAAAGGTGGTGATAATCATGCCACGGGCAGCAATCTGGGTCGCTATCAGTGCGTTTGAACTGAAAAGAAATTTCTGCAGGATATCAAACTGATATTTATGAAACGGATAATAGGTGGCAAATTCATGGGCTGAAGTGGTCTTTGTCGGAAATGAAGATTTCAGATTGGTTGCATCAGAAATCAGGCCGTCATTTTCTTTATAATAATCCTTGAGCTGCTGAAAGAAGGTGTCCTTTTTCTGTAACAACCGGCTGCGGATAATGACATCAACCTCAGTTGATTCAAGATGAATTTTTGTTTTAAATCGATCCGTCACCTTTGTGAGTTGATTGCGGGTCACGCTGGTATTATTAATAACATCGTCCAGCTTTTCCTGAGCAATGGCAATCGTCCATACTTTACTGCGGATACTGGATAATGCTTCACTGATTCCTTCCAGGTCCAGCAGCGTAAACTTTTTCTGGCTGATGGCTTCGCTTGCCTCATCAAAGATAAAGATTAATGTTTCATCGGATTTGAATTTTAAATATTTTTCCAATTCATCCTTGAATCTATTGGCAGAAAAGTCTTGAATAGCTGCACCATACACATTACGGGTATCTGTGTAATCTTTTTCATCATATCCCATCTTATAAAAGATGTTACGCATGGTTTTTGCGACAAGCAGGTTGTTTTTTTTCAACTCATCCCAATCCTGGCCCTCAATTTCTTTGGCTATACGTTTAAACTCTTCATATTTGCCATCAAGATAAAGACCAAATTCCATGTAACCATATAAGTCTTCTCGGAAACCCAGATTCTTTAAGAGATTGACAAACAAAGTAAAAGAAAGACCTTGATCTGTATTCTGCTTGGCTATATCCAGAAAAATGACCCGGCTGTTGATAGAATCAAGATTGCGGATAGCATTTTCTATCAAATTCTCATCGGATACACCTTTAAGCCTTTGAATAAAACGGTCTCTCGCCTGGGTGCCATTAATTACAGGATTGGCGATGATATAACCAAGCATTTTCCCGAAATAAGATTTGCCAGATCCATAAAAACCGGAAAGCCATACTCCCGTTTCTTTAATATTGGATGTGAATTGATTGGTAAAATTATAGAGATGCCGCCCGATGCCTTCGGTTATAATATATGACTCTATTTCTTGCTGAATTTCATTTTCTGAACGGTCTTCAAGGTCAATTACATGTTTGATGTCTTCCTGCAGATCCAAGATCAAAATTTCATTTATTTTTGTCATGTACAGCCCCTTATTTTACCAGTGTGCAGCGGTATCTTGATGCGGGTTTAAAGTTCAAAAAGAAAAGTTTGTCATCTGCCGCCAGGCTTGATGGATAAAAGATTACCAGAGGATGCGACAGGTTCATTACAGTTTTGTATTCCATAATATTTACATTGTCTATCCCTGTTCCATAAAGAACACCTGTTCTGATTAAAAATGGGATTTTATTTTTTCGGCAGGCAGATTCTATTTCCTTAATTATCATATCAAACAGATCAATGGAAGGGTCATCCGATTTAAAGATCAGATGTGGTGAATGCTCAAAATCGTTGTAATACTCTTTGAAGGTCTCCCATCCCTTTTCATCTATAAACTTTACAAACAATCCGCTGACATCAATGAAAACAGCATTTTCCGGATAGAGCTCTCTTGCTTTTTTAATATACAGATGTTCTTCTTTGGGCGGATATGAAAAAAGAATACTGTTCCCACCATTGGATTGTCTTCTGAGTTGATCCTGGTTTTCTATAAGATTTCGGAGATCGTCAAATTTCTGTTTATGCTCTGTTGTATAAGACATCACAGATTCCTTTATAGCTGTGGCTAAATTCGATGTTTAATGCAACGCCGTTAAAGTTCATGTTAAAAAACCCTTTAAGGGAAAGCTTTTTGAGTCGTTCTGTAATATCGTTCGGGGCCACAAATGAAAGCGGCAACATTTCATTCTTTAATATATTGTTGGATACAGGATCAATCAGTTTTGCAAAATAGAGAAACAGAATCAGGGACTCTGTTGAAGATGTTATGTGTCTGAAGGATTTTGTTCGAGCACCTTCAAGGAAGTTTAATTTGGTCATCAGATTCAGATATTTAGTTGACAAGGTATTTATTGTATTTTCAGACCAGTTGAGGTGTAGTTTTTTATTCTGATTTAAAAACTCTTTCAGATAGGCTGTGATATCATCTTTTGATAAACCGGTTCTCCCAGAAAAATAAGTCTTACTATAAACGTGTATTGAAATTTCTCGAAATAATTTATTGTTCAAAGAAAATTGCCAGAATAAAATCAACTCTCGTTCATGCAGCGGCACATTTGTTTGGAAAATACTCTGAACCAAATTTTCATGGTCTTGGTTGTAAAATCGAAGAAATGCCCGTTTAATGGCACGTTCGACGCGTACTCGACTTCTTTCAGTCCTTAAGTCAAACGCATTTCTTTGCAACACCAAATCTTTGACTGAGTCCCCCGGGTTGAAATGTGACTCTATCGCTTTGAAAATGTTGGTAAAATCCTTCAACCCACCGATCACATTGATCGTGGTATCATAATCGCCTGTCTTTATTGTATCATCTGGTTCAGACATATCTCTCAAATTTCAGATATTAGAATAATTAAAATTGAATCATAATAAAAGTAAATCCAAATCAACTTATATCGTTTGTCTTTTAAAATGCAATGAAAAATTTTGTATATACTTTTGATGGGTATTTTCACTCTATCGAAAACTCAAGAATACTTGCAACTAATCATGATCAAAAATTTTAATGAAAAATGTTTTGATTTGGATAGGTATCTTTAATATTTTACACTGCGGACTATGTCAAAAACAAAATCCCCTCGACACTGAAGCCAAGGTCAAGACTGTTATTAAAAGTCTGGGGGTTTTAAAACTGTAACCCAATACCACATCTTTCGTTTGGTGGGAATTGCATCCATCAAACAGAGAATCAGCCTGATAATAAAAAAAAATGTGGGATTGCTTGCAGTTAAGAACAATGATCCAAATGAAAATTGCCACTAATCCTTTAACGTATAAATGATATCAGTTCAATTCTTGATGAGATTTTTAAGGCTTTTACATACCAAGTCGAGGGGGATTTGGTGTGTTTACTTCTGGCCATAACGTTTTAAACTTCAGGGTGTTAAATAATCCAAATATTTTCCCGTGGTGACATTGACGACTCCCTTACATTTATATTTATGACATTTTTCCTATGCATGGAATCTGCCTTTAGAGTGTTTGCAAATAATCTGTCAATGATTTGATTTCATCATCCTTAAGACTTTTAAAAGACGGCATTTTTTTAAATGGCGTTTTCAATTGTTGTTCAATATTTTGGGATGTAACAGGTTTTCCGCTATCCGGTAGTTTTTCCATTTGAAACAACCCTTTGAGACCGGGACCTACCTTTGTTGTGTTGCTATCTGTAAAG
>JAQICW010000694.1 GCA_027858355.1 Desulfobacula sp. | reverse complement strand
ATGTACAGCCTTGCTGGGGCCATCTTTTATTCAAAGCCTTTATCATCATGAAAATAAACCCATGAAACAATTGCAATGGCTCCTTTATCCCTTTTGTCTTTATGGGCGTATTAACCATAATAATTGACTTATTAAAAACGATAAGTTATCATTTGTAATAATGTGGCATATATTTGAACATAAGGATATTGCGAAACAATGCAAAAAGGCTCCTCAGCAAGTATTGAGTAAATATGAATTGTGGAAGAACCTTGTTTTCAGACATGGTCCCAACATTTTGAAAGATTTTCCTGGATTTAATGATGAAAAACTTAAAGGGAAAAGGAAAGACCAGCGGTCGTCACGCTTAAGTTTGAAGTATAGAGTGATTTATTCGATCAATGACGAAAAAATTTCAGTTTACGTACTGGAAATAACGCCGCATAAATACTAGAATCAGGAGGGTAATATTTTGGACAAAAATTTTATTCCAGCCCAAAAACATACTATAGTTACAACAGGTGATGTTATTCGTATGCTCAGGGAACTTAAGGGATGGACCCAGGAAAAACTTGCAAAACTTTCCGGTGTTAATGCCAAGAATATCAGCATGCTTGAAAACAACAAAGTGGATATCGGCAAAAAACGGGCAGAACAAATTGCAAATGCCTTTGGTGTACACCCTTCAATCATTATGTTTCCAGAGTATGAGGCAGATCTGATCCAAATGGTTGCATAATAAAAATATCTCTTTTAGACTTATATGCCTGATCTGTTCACTAAGCACCTTTGGATTTCATTAATCAATCTTCCCAACGTGGAACTCAATAAACCATTTCCATGATTTTTTTTATCTGCATCCTTCTGGAGAGGATGTCAAATCAATATGCCATATTTTGTGATTGCTGAAAAAAAACCACTTTCATCGTTTTGTCTTTCTAACACAACAGGTTCAATCCTGTCATCAACCATCCGTCTTATTTTCCATAACAACGGATGGATCGTAAAATAATCACCTTGAAGTTTATCTACAATAACAGCCACATCCATGTCACTATCTTCCCTTTCAGTGCCTTTTGCATAGGATCCGAATAAAATCAATGCTTCAAATGCCATATGTTCCGACAATAGTTGCTTGTATTTTCTAAGTTTTTTTATAACTTCTGCTTTATCCATTTATGTAACTCCCCGGCTTGATGTAAAATTTGGGTGCAACGTTCCTCGGTCAAGTATTGAAGTCAAATAGTTTGAAAAACTATATGTTCGGAATGCAGAAATATCAAGGAGTTTTTGAGGGTTTGCATTTGCATGGGAAAACCATTTAACAAGCTCATGGGTTTTGTGGTAATCTTTTATGGAAAATTTTTGAAAAGAATAAAAAGGATCAGAATGATAATATTCAAGGGGATATATCCAGAAAGAAAGGATATGTCTTTTATCATGGTCTGCATTAAAAAAGGAAATTTGAAAAAAAGTTTTTCCCTTCGATGATTATGATAAAGGTTTTTCTTTGAAAAACAGATAAACCCTGGTATGAAGAACCAGAAATCATTCATGAAATAAAGCTTGGGAGCCTTTGCAATGTATAGAACCTCAGTTTTTATTATTATTTCACTGGTATTTGTATTATCTTTTTCTCCTGCCCTTGCAGCAAAGCGTACCGCCCTTGTCATTGGCAACGGCTCTTACAAATCAATGCCTTTGAATAATCCGGTCAATGATGCCGACGATATGTCCCGGGCATTAAAACGTCTTGGGTTTGAGGTGATCCTAATCAAGAATGCCGACAAACAGAGAATGATGAATGCCATGCGCGATTTTGGCAGAAAACTTTCAGGTTCTGAAATCGGGCTTTTTTTTTATGCAGGTCACGGCATGCAGATCAAAGGCACTAATTATCTGATCCCTGTTAAAAGCGGTATCCAGGAAGAGGCAGAAGTACAATTTTACGCCATTGATGCAGGAATGGTTCTTGCCAAAATGGAAAGTGCAGGCAACCCTTTAAACCTGGTGATCCTGGATGCCTGCCGGGACAATCCTTTTAAAAGAAGTTTTCGATCATCCGCAAAAGGTCTTGCCCGGATGGACGTTCCCGATGGCAGCATTATTGCCTATGCCACAAAAGCTGGCTCTGTTGCCGAGGACGGCCAGGGCAGGAACGGCACATATACAAAAGCGCTTTTAAATAATATGGAAAACCCGGAACTGGATGTCAGGGATATGTTTAACAGGGTCGGTCTTGAGGTAAAGAACAAAACCCTCGGACAGCAGGTCCCCTGGACATCCAATGACCCTTTCCCCGATTATTTTCTTGCCCGGGGAACAGCCACAATTGACTCTCCATCTACCGGCAGCACAGCCAAAGGCAGCATGAAGATAGAGTCAGAGCCTATCGGGGCAGAGATTTTCATCCATGGTCAATCCAAGGGCAGGGCACCAATTGAAATAGCCGGTATGGCACAGGGCAGCTACAGAATTGAGGCAAGGCTTTCAGGCTACTTGACAGAGCAGAAAAAAGTAAGTGTTAACCCGGGAAGAAAAGCAGTTGTGACCTTTTACCTGGATACAGCGATATCAAAGGCTAAACTTTTTGTCACCACAAGCCCTTTAGACTGCCGGGTCAGGATATTGAACATCAATCCGGTTTTTTACAACGGCATAGAGCTTGAAAAGGGAAGGTATAAACTGGAGGTGTCTAAATCAGGATATGAAACAAAACTCCAATGGGTGGATATCAACTCTTCCCAGGGCATTGACCTTTATGTTGAGCTTGAAAAACAGGCGGTTTTATCCAAGACCATTGGCAAAGCAGTTTCCGGGCAGACCTGGACCGACCCTGTTATGGGCATGGAGTTTGTCCGGGTAGATGCCGGGTGTTTTTAGATGGGCAGCAATTCATCATTGGAGCCTGATGAAAAGCCAATCCATAAGGTCTGTGTGGACGGGTTCTGGATGGGAAAATACGAGGTGACCCAGGGTCAGTGGAAAAAGATCATAGGTTCCAATCCTTCAAAGTTTAAGTCAGGGAATCATTACCCGGTTGAACAGGTATCCTGGAACGATGTAAAAAAGTTTATTTCCATGTTTAACCAACGGTCCAGTTCTGGTTTTTCCCTGCCCACGGAAGCCCAGTGGGAATATGCAGCCAGAAGCGGAGGAAAAAACCAGAAATATGCCGGTGGAAATGATATTGGCAGACTGGCCTGGTACAGCAGCAACAGTGGAGGTAGAACCCATGGTGTGGGCACAAAAGCCCCCAATGATCTCGGCATCCATGACATGAGCGGTAATGTCTGGGAATGGTGCAAGGATGTTTATGATGAAAATGCATATTCCAGACATCCACGGAAGAATCCTTTGATAACCTCGGGCGGTTCCGATCGCGTGTACCGTGGCGGCAGCTGGGTCGACAACCCCGGGTTCCTTCGGTGTGCCTCCCGCTTCCGGGTCAATCCGGTCTACTCGGGTAGCGATCTGGGCTTCTGCCTCATCAGGACAGATTAAATTCTGGGTTTTTATTTTTTTACCTTTTGGAAAAATATTCCCAAACACACAAAATATGTAATTTTTCAGGGGGGTTTGATGTGTCTGTACGAGATTTTGAATACAGTTTAAAACTTTACCTAACGGTAGTCCTGAAGTTATCCTTTTTACTTTACTGGTGTAAAATATTGTGGCATATTTGAGCCATGGAGTAGCATTTATGGTTGTTCATAATAAAATTGAGAGGTGTAAAATGGGACAGCAAAATATTGATTACGACATATCCACTCTGCCTCCGGAAGCACAACGCCAAGTCTTTGATTTTATAGAGTTTTTAAAAATACGCTATAAAAGGATTCCGAAGGGGGAAAAGGTCATCCAGAACAAAATTGCCAATGAACCTTTTATTGGAATATGGGAAGACAGAAAGGACATGGGTGACAGCAATAAATGGGTCCGTAACTCCAGAGAATCAGAATGGGGTGGGGCAGGATGATATGATAATTGTTGACACTGATATCCTGATTGATGCCGCTCGTTGCATTGATGATGCGGTAAATTGTCTTCAGCAGATTGAAGACAAATCCTTTTTAGCCATAAGTGCTGTCACCCAGATGGAACTTATAATCGGATGCAGGAACAAAAAAGAATTCAAATCCCTGGAATGTTTTTTACAGAGATTTGAGATGATAAGTTTGAGCGAATCAATCTCTGACACAGCAGTAGATCTGCTAAAAACGTATCGGCTCAGCCATGGGTTATTGATAGCCGATTCACTTATTGCAGCAACAGCTATTGCTACCAGTGCACAGCTTATTTCTAAAAACCAAAAGGATTACAGGTTCATTGAAAAGCTTGACCTGGTTGTGTACCCTTAATTTTATATCTTTCAAAAACAATTCAGCCCCGCAGATATTTTTTTTATCAGTAATGCCTCCACCAGTGTACGATTACCACTATCTATCGGGTTACTAATATTTTTTCTTGACCGATTGTTCTAAAAATAAACCATGGAAAAATTTGACTTTTATTCGATAAGTTTTTTTATAAGAAAAGGTACTGACTACATTTATCACAATATGGAGTCTATAATAATGAATTCAAAAGTTTTATTGATTGTGTTGCTGCTGGCTTTTCTCTTTAATGTCCCAATGGTCTCTGCTTCAAACCGTGTCGCCCTTGTCCTTGGCAATGGCGCCTATGCCACAGCCCCGTTGAAAAACCCCGTGAACGATGCCAGGGATATGGCAGCAGTTCTCAAAGAAAGTGGATTTAAGGTAATACTAAAAATCAACGCTTCCCGGCGGGAAATGAAAACTGCTGTTAGAACCTTTGGTAAACAATTACGTCAAAATGGGGGCATTGGTTTGTTTTACTATGCTGGACATGGACTGCAGTTGAATAACCGCAACTATCTTGTTTCAATAGGCAGCGTAATCGAATCGGAAGGGGATGTGGAATTTGAGGCGGTTGATGCAGGCCTGATCCTTAATAAAATGGAAGATGCTGGAAATGATCTCAACATTGTCATCCTGGATGCCTGCAGGAATAACCCTTTTGCCAGAAGTTTTCGTTCTTCAAAATCCGGCCTGGTGCAGATGGATGCTCCAAAAGGCTCCATCATTGCCTATGCAACCTCTCCCGGGGAACTGGCTGCCGATGGAGAAGGAAGAAACGGAATTTATACCAAACACCTTATTAAAAATATTCGAAATCCTAAATTAACCATTGAGCAGGTGTTCAAAAATGTCCGAGTTGCCGTAGTAACTGAGACCTCAAATAAACAAGTCCCCTGGGAATCATCTTCTCTCATGGGCACATTTTATTTTGATGCTGAACAGAACAGGGAGGTAGACAATAACGAGTCTTCTTTCCCTGCTGAAACCCAACGTATCGATAAATCAAGTTTATTTGTAAATACAATGCCCGGGGGCGCAAAAATCAGGGTTTTAAATATCAAACCAAAGTTTTTCCAGGGCATGGACCTGGTACCGGGAAAATATTATATTGAGGCCTCCCTTCAGGAATATGCCACATCCAGGCAATGGGTTTCAATTCATTCAGGGGAGCAAAAAACCCTGGAGATTGTCCTGAACCCCCTTCAGGAAAAGAAAATACCGGTTGACTCAAAAATAATACAGTTAAATCAAAAAAAAATAAAAAAAGAGCCAGCAGATCTTGAAACCCTTCTTGCCCAGGCAAAACTGGAACAGCAGACCCAGGAAAGAAAACTTGAAAATGAGAAAAAGAGGAAAAATGAGCTCAAAGATAAAATAAAATTATATGAAGACCTCATAAAAAACTATGGCGATAAATACAAGGACCAGGCCTGGCAGGCGATCTGTACTGATTTTCCTTTGCTCACCGCCGGGGTGAAACCTGGGGATATATCTGCATTAAGGAAGGCCTCATCTTTATATAAAGCCGGAGACACCTGGAAAGACCCTGTCACGGGCATGGAGTTTGTCTGGGTGGGTGCCGGGTGTTTTCAAATGGGCAGCAGTTCCGGGGATGCAGATGAAAAACTAATCCATGAGGTCTGTGTGGAAGGATTCTGGATGGGAAAATACGAGGTGACCCAGAGGCAGTGGCAAAGGATCATGGGGTCCAATCCTTCAAACTTTAAGTCAGGGGATGATTATCCCGTTGAACAGGTTTCCTGGAATGATGTAAAAACGTTTATTTCTTTACTTAACCAGAGATCCGGTCCAAGCTTTTCCCTGCCCACGGAAGTCCAGTGGGAATATGCAGCCAGAAGCGGGGGAAAAGACCAGGACTATGCCGGCAGAAATAACTTAGACCTTGTTGCCTGGTATTCCTATAACAGCGGGAATAAAACCCATAGGGTTGGCACAAAAGCCCCCAATGATCTTGGTATTTATGACATGAGCGGCAATGTCTGGGAGTGGTGCGAGGATGTTTATGATTCAAATGCTTATTCTAAACATTCCCGGAATAATCCTTTGATAACCTCCGGCGGTTCCCGTCGCGTGGACCGTGGCGGCGGCTGGTTCGATAATCCCAGGAGCCTTCGGTGTGCCAACCGCGGCGGGGGCGATGCGGGCAGCACCCGCAGCTTCCTGGGCTTCCGCCTCATCAGGACAGATTAAGTTTTGGGTTTTTACTTTTTTACCTTTTGGTAGGATTTCGGTCTGGGATAATGGTTAGGCATGCCCGGTTCTGCGGGATAAAAAATGTTCAATGGAAGCAAGCTCAATGCGAAGTACGATGAGGTTATTTTCATCTTTTTGATAGCTGCGCAGCAAAGCTCAAAATGAAAATAACCGGCCGTAAAAATTGCTGAAACACTGAATCAAAGGAGAGTTATAAAATGATGAAAAAAAAATTTTTATTACAGGGGATTTTATTTCTATTGATAGGTTTTTCCATGGGTTTTCTATCTGTGGTTTTTGCCGGTGAACCGGTTTTCCAGAATACCAAGGATGAAATGGTAAAAGAACTGACCAAAAAGCCTGTGAAATATCGAAGTTTTGTGCCCGATGCACAAAAAAGGAGCATCGTGGTTTTAGAAAGGAAAAAATCATCAATTGAATCAATAGAGCAGGATTCAATCACAGTGGTCGGCAGCTCAGGCGTTGCTGCAATGAATTCTCCAGGCGCCATTGATTCTCCCTATGAGGCAAAAACAATCCTGGTTGTGGATAACCAGGAAATGCCGGGTCTAAAATTGAAAATAGAGTTTGACCATAATTCATCCGCCTTGAGAAAATCATCATTTCCCCTGCTCAGGGAACTTGGCCTGGCACTGGCCTCCATGGAATTGAAAAATTCTGCAGTGCTGGTTGCCGGCCATACAGATTCCGACGGAA
>JAQICW010000551.1 GCA_027858355.1 Desulfobacula sp. | reverse complement strand
GATAAAATTATGGGAAAAAGTTAAACTATACTTCCATCCATCGTCAAAAATTATAGGGTCACTGAAAATGCTTGTATTTTAGTCCCGGGCATCAATATAAAATAAACAACGAACATTCGTTCATTTTTTATTGACTTTGCTTTTTTAACTGCCTAATAATAACGACCATATTATATCAGAAAATTTAAAATATTTAAGTGAGACTTATGGTAACAAAGGTTAACCGGCAAATTCACAACTTAGGATAGGCACGGCTTATCCCTGGCAGAACACTATAACCAAAAGGAGATTACAGATGACCGAACACGCATGGAAAACCCCGTTTTGGCCTGAAGGCGTAGCACATACGATTACTGACTACAAATTCCCTTTGTTTAAATTTCTGGATGACTCTGCCAAAGATTATCCTGATTTACCCTTCACCATATTTAATGGTGCCTCAAAAACATATGGCCAGGTGAAAGATACTGCTGACAGGATTGCCACTTTTCTGGCGGCCAATGGTATTGGCAAAGGCGATAAGGTTGCCATATTTCTTCCGAACCTGCCCCAGTTTCCCGAGATACTTTTCGGTATTCTCAAGGCAGGTGCGGTTTCTGTGAACTGCAACCCGGTTTACACTGCCCCTGAACTCAATCACCAGCTCAAGGACTCCCAATCAAAAATGGTATTCTGCATGGATCATCCCGTGTTCTATCCCAATACGGTAAAAGCCATTGAGGGTACACAGGTGAAAACGATTGTCCTGTGCAATATCAAGTCTTATCTGCCGAAATTCAAAGCAATTTTAGGCGGGCTTCTGGGAAAAATCCCAAAAGCAGACAATGTAGCACCCGGTCATTTGATGTATGATGATATTATTGAATCCACGCGGCCCAATCCACCTTCCGTTGACATAGATCCGGAAAAAGATACGGCAATCATGCTGTATACGGGGGGGACAACGGGATTGCCAAAAGGGGCGGAACTGACCCACACCAATTTTACCTATGATTGCCTGGCCGTAAAGGAATATGGACGATTTGTGCATGGGAAAAATAAACCCCCTGAAAAAATGTATGGTGGCGGGTATCACAGCTTTCTCGGGGTGTTGCCCTGGTATCACAGCTTTGGCATTACCGTTGCCCTCTTAGCGGCTGCAGGGGTTAGTGGTAAACTGATCTGCATTCCAGACCCGAGAGCAGGCAAGCCACCTTTCACTGAAGTCCTCAAGGCTGTCCAAAAATATAAGCCCACTTTTATGCCGGCTGTTCCCACCATCTATGTGGCCTTTACAAATCATCCTTTGATAGATAAATATGACTTATCCTCTCTGATAGGATGTTTTTCCGGCGGTGCACCCTTACCCCCTGAAGTCTGCAAACGATTTGAAGAAAAAACAGGGGCCATTATCTTTGAAGGCTATGGACTGACGGAAACAGCCCCGGTTGCCACGACCAATCCCACATTTATAAAAACCAGAAAAATAGGTTCCATTGGATTCCCTCTGCCCGGGACAGATATAAAAATTCTTGATCTTAACGATCCTGCAAAAGTATTGCCCCGAGGCGAAGATGGTGAAATTGCCGTTTGCGGGCCCCAGGTCATGAAAGGCTATTGGAATCGGCCGGATGCCAATGATGAAGCCTTTGTCTATATTGACGGGAACCGGTATTTTCTAACAGGGGATATTGGCAACATAGATACAGACGGATATATCAGCATTACAGACCGGAAAAAAGACATGATCATTGTTGGCGGTTTCAATGTATACCCAAGGGATGTGGAAGATATTCTCTATACCCATCCCAAGGTTGAACTGGTTGCTGTGATCGGTATCCCTGATGAAAAATCCGGGGAAAAAGTAAAGGCATTTATTAAGTTGAAGAAGGGAGAAACCCTGACAGAAAAGGAAATGAGCGCTTTTTGCAAAGAGAATATGGCTGGATACAAGCGCCCTAAAATCATTGAATTCAGGGATGAAATTCCCGTATCAAATATTGGTAAAGTTTTAAGGCGGGTCCTAAGGGATGAAGAAGCTAAGGCTTAATTATCTGAGTACTAAAAAGTGAAAACAATAGAGGAGTTATTTGTGGATTTTAAAATTTCAAATAAAATTCAAACCATTGTGGATATGATAAATGAATTTGTGGAAAAGGAACTCATCCCCCTTGAACCAGAATTTCTGACAAAAGATTTTAAAGACCTGCTGCCTGTACTCAGGGAAAAACAGGCCATGATAAAAAAAATGGAATTGTGGGCGCCCAATTTTCCGGTTGAATGTGGAGGGATGGGACTTTCACTTCTTGAGCACGGTCTTGTGTCCGAGGCTCTAGGTCGGTCCCCCCTGGGTCATTATGTTTTCTGGTGCCAGGCCCCGGATGCAGGCAATGTTGAAATCCTTCACCTCCACGGAACTGAATATCAAAAACAACGCTTTCTCAATCCTTTGGTAAAAGGAGATATCCGGTCCTGTTTTGCCATGACGGAGGTGGATATGCCAGGGTCCAATCCTGTCATGCTGGAAACCACGGCCGAAAAGGATGGGGATGACTATGTCATCAATGGCCACAAATGGTATACCACGGCAGCGGACGGGGCGGATTTTGCCATTGTAATGGCTGTCACCAACCCGGATGCTTCTACTTATCTTCAGGCCAGCATGATCCTTGTTCCCACTGCTGCCAAAGGATTTAACCGGGTCAGGAATATTCCGGTCATGGGCCATGAAGGCAGTGATTATTCAAGCCATGCAGAAATTTTGTTTGAATCCTGCCGGGTGCCGCAGAAAAACCTGCTGGGACCTGAAGGACAGGGCTTTGTAATTGCCCAGGATCGGCTGGGACCGGGCAGAATTCACCATTGCATGCGGTGGCTGGGCATCTGCCAGCGGGCCTTTGATCTTCTTTGTCAGAGGGCCAATGATCGGGTGATTTCTCCTTCAGGCAAAACCCTTGGCAGTACACAGACCGTTCAAAACTGGATTGCAGAATCAGCATCTGAACTACAGGCAGCAAGACTTTTAACCCTTAATTCTGCCTGGCAGATTGATAATATCGGTGCTGCCCGGGCGCGGGATTCCATTTCCATGATCAAGTTTGTGGTGGCCAACACCATGAATAAAATTGTGGACCGGGCTCTCCAGGCCCATGGGGGACTGGGCATGACGGACGACACCATCCTGGCCTATTTTTACCGCCATGAACGGGCAGCCCGGATTTATGACGGGGCAGACGAGGTCCATAAAACATCCCTGGCAAAACGGATATTAAAAACATATAAGAAAGCAAAATAATTTTTTCAGGAAATCTTGATGGAGTTTAAAGAGTTTACAAAAATATACGGGATCTCAAATCAGGATATTTCCCGGGAGGTGTATCGTAATAACCAGGAGACCATACGGATTAAAAAGGAAACAACCGCTGTCAACAATCTGGAAAAAATTTTTAATGCCGTATTTTATATTTCCTATAAAAGGGGCTTCCAGGCCATGAGCATGAGGGATTTAAGTCAAAAGACCGGCATGAGCCTGGGGTCGTTATATGCCTATTTCAAAGGCAAAAATGACCTTCTTGGGATCATACAGACCCAGGGGTGGTCAATTATAAAAAAAGACATTGAACAGGTCTCAAATACCCATGAAGCGCCTTTGGAAAAGCTGAAAGCCGTTATAAAAGCCCACATTTTCCTGTCGGAATTATTCCGGCCCTGGTTTTTCTTCACCTTTATGGAAGCCCGGAATATTGCTGCGGTCAAATCCATGGAAGATCATACACAGAAAATACTCACGGATATTCTTGTATTTGGAGAGAAACAAGGTATTTTTAAACCCGGAAATCATCACCTGACAGCCAGTATCATAAAGGCCATGCAGCAGGAATGGTATTTGAAACAGTGGAAATATAAAAAATTAAAGGTATCCGTGGATCAGTTTGCCGATCATCTGGTGGGGATGGTAGAAGCCTTCTGCCTGGTATAGGAATCCATGGAAACAGGAAAGGAAAACGTCATGCAGACAACAGACAAAGCCAGGAAAATCAGGCCGGGGGAGGAAATTGATCCATCTACCGTAAAAGCATTTTTGCAGGAGAATATCGACGGCCTGACCGGTGATATCACCATTTTCCAGTTTCCCAGCGGGTTTTCCAACCTGACCTATTTGATTGACATGGGAGGCCGCCAGATGGTGCTGCGGCGTCCCCCCATCGGTGCAAGGGTGAAGGCAGGTCATGACATGGGGCGGGAATACAGGATACTTAAGGCAATACATCCGGTTTTCCCTTACTGCCCGAAACCCCTGGCATTTACAGAGGATACCGCCATCATCGGAAGCCCCTTTTTTGTCATGGAAAAATTATCCGGCATCATCCTTCGAAAAGACCTTCCCAAAGGACTTTCCTTTACAAGGGAACAGGCAGAAAACCTGTGCAGGGCACTCACAAATCTTCAGGCAGATATCCATACCATTGATGTAAAAAAAGCCGGTCTGGATTTTATCGGGAAACCCGAGGGCTATGTTCAGCGCCAGGTGGATGGTTGGACCAGCCGGTACAGCAAGGCAAAAACGATAGATGCCCCGGATTTTGAACCCATCATGGCCTGGCTGAAAGACAAAATGCCAGAGGATACAGATTGTCCCGCCATTGTGCACAATGATTACAAGTTTGACAATGTGGTTCTGGACCCGGGCAGGCCTGAAAAAATCATTGGTGTCCTGGACTGGGAAATGGCAACCTATGGTGATCCTTTGATGGATCTTGGCAACTCTCTTGCCTATTGGGTGGAAAAAAATGATCCCGATGATATGCAGATAATGCGAACCATGCCCACCAATATGGCAGGTGCCATGACCCGGCAGGAAATACTGGATTATTATGAAAAACGAACCGGCAGGAGTACGCGGCAGTTTGATTTTTATTATTGCTTTGGCCTGTTCCGGCTGGCTGTCATTGCCCAGCAGCTTTATTATCGCTTTTTTCACAAAATCACGAACAACAAGCGGTTTGCTTTGTTGATTTTTGCTGTTATCGGCCTTGAAAAAAC
>JAQICW010000588.1 GCA_027858355.1 Desulfobacula sp. | reverse complement strand
AAAGCCCTGGCCCTTGGCATTGGAAACAGGGTATTGGGCCAGGGGTTTAATGAGTCTGATTGGCCGGAAAATAAAATGCCGGATCGCCATGATCTTGACAGGATTGCACCCAATAACCCGGTCTGTATCTGGCGGTGTGATCTCCATCTGGCAGTTGCCAACTCTCTTGGCTTAAAGCTTGCCAAAATCAATTCCACAACTCCTGATCCCAAAGACGGTGTGATTGCAAAGGATGCCTCGGGTCATCCCACAGGTGTTTTAAAAGAACTTGCCCCAAACCTGATCCGGAATGTTTTACCCAGGCTTTCCCGGGAAGCCGTGCTTGAAAATATGCAAAAGGCCATAGGAGATGCCCATGGACTTGGGCTGACATCGATTCATGATATCAGGCTTATGGGTGGACTTGAAGGAGCAGATGCCCTGAAGGCGTGGCAGGCTCTTTGGCAGGAAAATAAGCTTCATATCCGCTGCCACGTGGCACTGCCTGGTGAAATGACAGACCAGGCTGTTGACCTGGGTATTTTTACAGGGTTTGGAGATGATTTACTGAAGATAGGGTTTTTAAAATTTTTTGCCGACGGCGGTATGGGTGCAAGAACTGGCTGGATGACACAAAAATACCTGGATGCTGAATATGGAATGCCCTTAACCCCGGTTGCAGATATTGAAAAAGCTTCATTAAAAGCAGATCAGGCCGGGCTGAGTGTCATGGTGCACGCCATAGGAGACAGGGCTAACAAAGAAATCATAGAGATGTTCCAAAGGATTGAAAGCAAGGGTAAAACCCAGTGCAGGATTCCCCATAGAATAGAGCATGTTCAGATGGTTCTGCCGGAGGACCTTGAACGACTTTCAGCGTTGAAAAACATGGCAGTCTCCTGCCAGCCCAACAATTTAAGCCTTGATATTTCCATGATTGATGAGTGTGCAGGGCCCCGGGGGAAATATGCCTATAACCTGAAAAGTATTTTAAAAACAGGCATTCCCATGATGCTCAGTTCTGATGCGCCTGTGGCAGAGTCCAATCCTCTGGCAGGAATTTATTCTGCTGTTACAAGAAAAAGAATGGACAGGACCCCGGAACAAGGATGGTACAAGGACCAGGCACTCAGTGTTGAAGAAGCGGTAAAAGGGTATACTATCACCCCGGCTCTTGTCTCAGGAACAGGTGATCAACTGGGATCAATTTCAAAAGGCAAGCTTGCGGATTTGATTGTTCTTGATCAGGATATCTTTAAGATTGATCCTGATGGGATTGCAGATACCCGAGTGGATTTAACCCTTTTTAATGGAAGAATTGTTTATGAAAGATGATGCACCACATAAGGCCATGATATATCTCCAGACGATTTTTGACCGGTCGGCTGATGGTTTGATGATCTGTGATGCTCAGGGAAAAATCTTAAAGCTCAATAAAGCGGCTGAAATCTTAATCGGGGTAAAGGCTTCTGAGGTATTGGGAAAAGATGTTAGAACCCTTGTAAAAGAAGGACAGATTGACAGATCAGCCACCCAGGAAGTCCTTGAAACAAAACGTCAGGTCAGTGTAATTCAGACGACACCGCGGTCAAAATATACCTTGCTGGTTACTGGAACCCCGGTTTTTGATGATCACCATAATATTATTTTTGTTGTTGTAAATGAACGCGATATTTCTCTTATTGAAAGCATGAGAAAGGAACTTGCGCTTGCACGACAGGAATCTGAAAAAATAAAGGATGAGTTGACGGAGTTAACCCTGCTTGAACTAAAAGATAATAATATTGTGGCTCAGAGCGATTCAATGAAACAGACACTAAAGCTTGCCTTAAAATTATCTGCTATTAATGCTTCCAATATTTTGATCCAGGGAGAATCAGGGACAGGCAAGGGATTGCTGGCAAAATTCATTCATAAACACAGGGCAGGGAGCAGGAAACCGTTTATTCAGATTAATTGTGCGGCCCTGCCTGAAAATCTTCTAGAGGCCGAATTGTTCGGGTATACAAAGGGAGCATTTACCGGAGCCAGTGAAAAGGGAAGGATTGGATTGTTTGAATTGGCATCCGGGGGGACGCTTTTCCTTGATGAAATCGGGGAAATGTCCATCGGAGTACAGGCCAAGCTGTTGCAATGTCTGGATGATCATCAAATTATGCCCATTGGCGGTACCGTTCCAAAAAAAATAGACTGCTCGATTATTGCCGCTACAAACCAGGACCTTGACTCCCAGACATTCAATAAGAAGTTCAGGCTGGATCTTTTTCACAGGCTTAATACATTTACGCTTTTGATCCCACCATTGAGAAATCGACCCGAGGATATTCTTGAGCTGGTTAGAATCACCCTGAAAAAATACAACAAACGATATAATCGCAGAGCACGGATTGGTTACAAGGCTTTTGAGACACTTCAAATCTATAACTTCCCGGGGAATGTCCGGGAACTCATAAATATCATTAAACAGGCCATTGTTATGTGTGACAGACGGTCTTTAGATGATTATCTGGTAAAAACGTTAAACAAGACCAAGCCCTTTGGAACAAAAGAGGAACCAATGAAAGAAGGCAGCACTCTTTCGGATAAAATATGGGTGGTTGAAAATGAAATGTTGATGCAGGCAGCTATGAAATGCCTTACCACCAGGGATGCAGCCAGGTTTTTGGGGATCAGTCAGCCATCTGTGGTCAGAAAATTTAAAAAGCACGGACTTGCTATTACAAAAAAGTAGCGTCGATCCGTTTTTGTATCAGGCATGTGGAGGAGCCTTTCTTTTAAGGTTTTGGGTAGATATAAGTTTGATTTATTTTTAAATCATATTATATATTCAATTATTTTAAATGGTTGAGCAAATATTGATGATTCATATGTGAATCAAAATTGATTCTGTGCAATTCTTAAAACTTTTCATCCATAAAAATCTTTTTTATTTTCAGTTAGTTAATAAAATAATTTAATATAT
>JAQICW010000518.1 GCA_027858355.1 Desulfobacula sp. | reverse complement strand
GTGTGGCCACACGCCTTATCAATGCTTGAGCCGGATGAGGTGAAAGTCTCATGTCCGGTTCTTAGGGGGCTTGGGGCTGGCAACAGCCCCCGGCTACCCGGCATTTCACCGGTGATGTTTAAAGTTCTGTGTCATTAAAACAACAACCGTACGCATGAGGTGGAATAAAAATGGATACAAAGCAAGGGGCTTCTATCAATAAAATACCCGATAGAGATGCTGTTCTCGATTTAATCCAATCATTAAAAATTGCTAACCGTTCAGGAATTTCGCTACGTAAAATGATGACGATACTCCTTTACAATATTGGAATTATACCCACTTGTGAGGGAATTATTCATAAAGGTATGTATATATTACGTGCGAGAATTAATACTAATGAGACTCTTTTTAATTCTGAGAAGGAATTGTCATATCGTCCAGATGACTGGGCAGTAAAAAGCTATGGAAGGGCATCCGCCCCAGTACAATCAGTCTTTTATGGTGTATTAGGAACGGAAGGTCGTGAAGCAGCAACTGAAACTGTTTTGTCAGAAATAAAGGAAATATTCAGAAACACCGATCCGGGTTATAGTATTCTGCCACAAGAATTCGCCTGTACAATAGCAGCTTGGAAAGTTATTCATCCTATAAATGTTGCTCAAGTTTTATTCTCCAAAAGATATGTCGAAAAAATTGAATGGGTTAATGTTGGATTCAATCACTTTATAGAAAATTTTGAATCGAAACTAAAAAAAACTGAGGTGGAGTCTATTAAGCAAATCATGGAATTCATCTCCGACGAATTTTCAAAGCCGGACATACAGACCCATGAGGACTATATAATTTCTGCAGCCTACGCTCAGTACGTTTTTGAAGCCACTCCCTTAAATGGTGTCACATACCCAAGTGTCAAGACTAATGGGCATGGGGTAAATGTTGCCTTGTGTCCATCTGCAGTCGATCGATATACAGCATTAGATGAGGTTAATTATTGTTACATTAAAGCAAACAAGGATGAAATAGTTGTAATTCCACACAAAAGAGTTGTTGATTTCGGCCCTTTTAATTCATCCTTTGTTTGGGAAGATAATTTCTACAAAGATAGCACCTAAGCCGCTGCTGGTAGAGACACGCAAAGGACCATGCACCCCACAACAGTTCAGTTGTACATTTTTTTTGTTATACCAGATTGCTGCAGATCTTAAACGAACTAAAAGGAATTAACCACGTGCAATCAAAATTGACGGGACCAGAACTTATTCAACTAAAAAATGCTGTAGTAGAAGATTTCGACGTATCAAACTGGCGAGAATTAGGTGCGCTCACAAACATCATAGATGAAGTAGAAAATCATCCAAGGTTGATTCGAAGCCTAAATTGGGGTGATCCAGATTATGATGGGCTTGCATTGGTTTTCTTAAGAAAGATGATAGGCCCAAACGATGAGAATCTTGGTGTAGTAAACAACTATATACAAGATAAGTGCAAGAACAGTGGAGAAGATATTTCAAGTGAAAAGACGATTGGAAGAAAAATAGTTTTTTCTCCAAATATTTTTTCCATTCCTGAGGAACAATTGGATTCACAGTTAGTCTCCGTAATGATGCCATTTAGTCCCAGTTTTAATGCCGTTCATTCAGCGATATCTAATGCTTCCGTCATGGCGGGTTTTGCTTGTAAGCGAGTGGATGACATATGGAACCATTCAACCGTCATACAAGATGTTTTTTCATTGATTTTTCAATCTTTTATCGTCGTGTGTGATTTCAGCGGAAAAAACCCAAACGTGTTTTATGAAGCAGGCATTGCTCACACTTTAGGCAAACATGTAGTGCCAATAACACAGTCAGAGCAAGACATTCCATTCGACCTACAGCACCATCGATATGCGAAATACCTCAACAATGGGGAAGGTTTAGAAACACTTAAGCAAGAATTGTATTCAAGGTTTGTGACATTAGATGGAATGAGAAGATAAAAAAAGAACGTTGGGTGAGTCAAATGTTGACCTACTAACTTGAAACAGAGAAGAGCCAATTAAAAGTTAAGAACTAAGCGCTAATAGTTGCTCGAAAGGATTACATCTGTGTATGTTTCGAAAATTAAGTTGAAGAACTTCCGCAATTTCAATGATACTGAAATTGTATTTAACGATGGTGTTAATGTCATCATAGGACACAATAACTCAGGGAAAACAAATCTGTTAAAGGCTTTGGCCTTGATTTTTGATAATAAAACTTCAAAAAGGCTTACGGTTGATGATTTTAACCAATCAATTGACGATTTTAAAAGCCCACCACGGATAGATATTTCAGCTATTATGAGGCAGTCAGAAAAGCCTGAAAACGAAAATAAAGAAGACCAAAATACAGTTTCAACCTGGCTTTTGGATATCAACCCTCCTTATGAAGCGATGCTCACGTACTCATTCTTCCTTCCAGATAGGGAATTAGAGGACTATGAAAAAGAGATTGAAAAATTATCTAAAGCAAGCCAAACCAACAAAGACTACTGGAGGATGATCAAAAGAAAATTTATAAGAAAATATGTTTCGAGAATATACGGAGGGCATCTCGAATTCAATAATAGAGCTGAACCGGAAAAATTGGACAGGTTTGATTTCCAATTTTTGGGGCCTGTAAGGGACGTTGAAAAGACCATGTTCACAGGTAAAAATCCCATGTTGAAAGAAATTTTAGATTACTTCTTAGATGATGATATAGCAAAAGATGACGAGCTGGATGAAGATCAGAAGCAGACAGAGGTTGATAAAAGGGAAGCCCAATTTTATAAAGATTCAAAAACAGTTATCGATTCTCTAGAAAAGAGAGTGGATGTTGATGCAATTTTAAAATATTCAACATATACAGGTGCATCGTTTGGTGGCAATCCTATTTTTGAAGGCGAAATCAGTGAATCAGAATTGCTCTCCGCTTTAAAGCTCTTAATTGAAAATAAGACGGGATTATCCATTCCTGCCACTCACAACGGTCTTGGGTATAACAATTTAATTTATATTGCCTTAGTTTTGGCAAAAATGCAGATGGATTGTTCGAGTTATATTGGGGCTGAAAACGCAAAAGTATTTCCTATGCTTATCATTGAGGAGCCGGAAGCTCACCTGCATCCGGCAATGCAATTCAAGCTTTTAAAATTCTTAAAAGAGAACATCAATCGTGAAAAGCAAGTGCGACAGCTTTTCATCACAACTCACTCAACCCATATTACAGCAGCCGTTGCACTTGACGAAATCACATGCATGTATGTTGATGATTCCGATAACCTATGTGTTGCCTATCCAGGGAATGTTTTTGATCTGACAAAAGAGGAAGATAAAAAGTCGAAGGCATATGTAGAACGTTTTTTGGATGCAACCAAATCCGATATGCTTTTTTCAGATAAAGTGATTTTGGTTGAAGGCTTGGCTGAACAGATTCTGCTTAACTGCCTTAGCGAATATGAAAAAAAACCTTTGATTGACAGTCATATTTCTGTTGTGAATATTGGCGGTAGATATTTTGATCATTTTTTAAAGCTTTTCAATTTTGATAAAAAAGACTCTTTCAAAAAACACGCAATCAATAGAAAGGTTGCATCCATTGTTGATTCCGACCCTACTCTTTTGGAAGATACAAAATGGAAAAAGTGCTATCCTTTTGAAATAATAGACGACGAAAACCATAAAGGTATCGCGGATAATGTTATTTCATTAAAGACTGAAAAATCACCAAATATCAGTATCTTCTGCAATGAATCTGGAAAAGGTAAAACGTTGGAATATGATATTGCTTTTGAAAACCCTGATTGCAAACTTATTATTACCGACAGCGTTATCCCTAAGCATAGAAAAATTATAGAAAAGCTCATGGACAACTATTCCACTAAAGATTTTAAATCTCTGAAAGAAACTCCTAATGTTGATGCAGCTGTCTACAGTTTTCTTGAGAAATCTGGTTGGGAAGAGGATGATAAGAAAAAAGGAATAATCGCTTATCATTACTTTAAGGCTGTGTCTAATGCAAAAGGTGAACATGCAATGCAGCTTGAATATAATTTGAGGAGGAATATAAATTCTGACAAGCCTGCCCCATTCAATGTACCAACTAATTTTAATGAAGCAATAACTTGGATAAATGGATGATCGCATGATTGATTGGGATAATTGCAAAACCATTGATTCTGATTCGGAACTCCCTGATATAGAGAAACATTTCCGTATTTTTGCTGGACCAGGTGCCGGTAAAACACATTGGCTTATAAAACATATCAAAAATGTCGTAAAACGATCAAAGAGGTTAGGATTAACACGGAAAATTGCATGTATCACATACACAAACTCTGGCGCTGAGGAAATCCAGGGCCGGCTTAAGCAATCTGCTGAAAGAGTTGAAGTTAAAACAATACATAGCTTTTTATATTCTAATATAGTGAAACCATATGGTTTTTTATTAAAGAATGAAGACGGAAAACCTCTTCTCAATATAAAAGCATTGGATGGTCACGTCGAGCATATTCCAAATCCAAAATTCGTTTACGACTGGAAATGCGATCAAAAGTTAGTTTGGGCTAAAAATAATAAAAAGGTTCATGAGTGCCTTTTGGACCTTGATTGGTGTTTTCAAGACGAAAACAATGAGCTTATATGCCTTCCAAAATCAAATTATAAAAGAAATGTTGGCCCATATTGGATTAAGGAAGAAAAGCTTGGCAATTATAAAAATTTTTATTGGAATGTGGGAATACTACATCATGAAGATGTTCTGTATTTTTCATATTCTCTTATCAAAAAATTTCCTGAGATACTTGATTTTTTAAGAGCGAAATTTCCATATGTATATGTTGATGAGTTTCAAGATACCAATCCTATTCAAACAGCAATAATGAAAAAAATTGGAGAGTCGGGTTCAATAGTAGGAGTTATCGGTGATCCTGCCCAATCCATTTATGGATTTCAAGGAGCCTGCAGAAATGATTTTGAATGTTTTATATTCGACAATCAGATTGATTACAAAATTGAAAATAACAGACGATCAACAGAAAAAATCATCCAAGTATTAAATCATATACGCAGCAATGATATTGAGCAAAAATCAATTAATAAAAAAAATGGGGTATCTGTTAAAGTATATGTAGGTCCGATAGAGATTGTCATGGAAAACCTTGAAAAAAAATTTGAAATCACTCCAGTTGTTCTTACTCGAAGAAATGATTATGCTGGCCAAATAAAATCCCAGAAGGGTTGCAAATTAGATGACCTATGGAAAGAAATTAGATCTGTTGATTCAAATTCTGAACGGACCAATTTTTTATATTCAATACTTCTTGCTCTCGAATTGTCATTCCAAAAAAATTTTAAAGAATCAATCAAGACAATTGAACGGTGTATAAGAAGGTATAAAAATAAAAAAATCATACCAAAATACACTAAACAAAAGATATCTGTTGCTCTCCTTATTAAAATTGTAAACGAATGGAACTATTTCAAAGAGACTAACCTTCGAGAATTTGGCAATCATTATTACAATTATCTTCTTAGTGATTTTAATATTAAGATAGGTGCCGCCATTAGTTCTGGAAAGGCAAAAGCTTTTGCTGAAAAATGGAGTTGCAGCGACATGATCCAGTGCCTTAGGGTAAAAGAGGATATTAGCAACATTCGAACCATTCATAAAGCAAAAGGAAGCGAATTTGAAACAGTTTTTGTTGCTTTAGAGTCTGAGGATGATCTAAAGCACATTATAAGTCCAACCATCGAATCTGAAGATGATGAGTGTCGAATATATTATGTCGCGCTTAGTAGGGCAAAGAATAACTTGATTATTTGTATCCCAACCTTAGATCAAGAAAAAAGGGACGCTTTGCACGGGCTAAAAATTGAGATTCATGATTTGAATTAATCTTTATTTAGCGTGAGGAATAAAACAGCAGGTCGAGATTATTGCATTATAGATTTCAACAATCAAAATGCACCGGGCGAGCCGGTGATTTGGGTGGTTCATGACCGGACACACGGGGGCGGGCTGGAAATTAGCCCGATTATATGGTACGGCTGAAGCTTTGCTTCACAGCCGCATAACTGCGTTATGAAGGACATGGTGAAGCAAAGCTTCAGC